>CABYOP010000017.1 GCA_902520645.1 uncultured Pelagibacteraceae bacterium
TACCTTTTCCACATAATCTACATCTATTTTTTTTCTTTATACTCCAACCAATCACATTCGTATAAATATAACTATTTGAGATTTAAGCGAGCAATATATTTAGTTTTAATATATTAATTTGTTTATTGCTTAATTTTAAAAAAAATAATAGTTTTTAATAAATAACAAGCGGGCATAGCTCAGTGGTAGAGCGTCTCGTTGCCAACGAGAAGGTCGAGGGTTCGACCCCCTTTGCCCGCTCCAAATTTGAATTATGAGTGATTTATTAAATAAAAAATGTATGCCATGTGAAGGTGGAGTATTGCCTTTTGATGTATCCGAAATCCATAAATACCAAAAAAAAGTGGATGGATGGGATATAACAAAAGGTGAAGATAAAGTGTTTTTCTTATCAAAAAAATTTAACTTCGAAAATTTTTTGAAAAGCCAAGATTTTGTAAATGAAGTTGGTAAAATATCAGAGGATGAGGGACATCATCCCGACATCACTTTTGGTTGGGGATATGCTGAAATTAAAGTCACTACCCATGCCATAAAGGGTCTATCAGAAAATGATTTTATTTTGGCTGCAAAAATAGATAAAATAACTAATGCTTAAAGTGCCTAGTTTTTGAAAAAACTAAAACTGTATCAGTCTCATTAGCAAATTTAATTATCTCTTTATCCCTTATTGATCCAGACGGTTGGATAACTGCTTGAACTCCTGATTGTACTAATTTCTCTATACCATCAACAAATGGAAAAAATGCATCTGAAGCTGCAACTAATTTCTCATTTGATTTGTTGAATTTTTTCATTTTTTTTATTGCTATTTTGCAGCTATCTAATCGACTTGGTTGTCCAGAACCAATACCAGCTGTTGTTTCATTTGCCACAAGAACGATTGCGTTTGATTTAACATATCGACAAACATTAAATGCAAAAATTAAATTTTTCATTTCTTTTTCACTTGGTTTACGTTTTGAAACAACTTTAAAATCTTTTTTACTAAATTTTTTAAGATCCTCTGATTGGATTAATATTTCATTACCTACAGATAAATATTTTAAGTTATTATTAATTGAGTAATTCGAAGCGTTTATTAATCTTAAATTTTTCTTTTTCTTCAGTATTTTTAAAGCGTTAGTGTCAAAGTTATTAGCGATAATTACTTCAAGAAATAGCTTACTTAATTCAACAGCTAAAAGCTTCGTTATTTTAAAATTACAAGAAACTATTCCTCCAAAAGCACTGACTGGATCACAAGCAAATGCAGATTTATAGCTTTCAAGATGGTTTTTTTTAATTGAAACCCCACAAGGATTTGCGTGTTTAACTATCACTGTTCCAGTATTTTTTGGCAATGATTTTGAAATTGTTAATGCTGCAAAAATATCGTTGTAATTATTATAACTAAGTTGTTTTCCATGGATTTGATTTATATCTACTTTTGATTTTCTTGAATAAATTCCACTTTCTTGGTGAGGATTTTCACCATACCTTAGACTTTCAATTAAGTTTGCTTGCAAAACTCTTTTTTTTGGAAAGTTCGTATGAGTTATTTTATTAAAATAATCTGAAATTATAGAGTCGTAATATGCTGTTTCAGTAAAAGCAATTCTTGATAGTGTTCTCCTAAAGTCCAAAGATGTAGATCCTTTATATTTATTTAGTTGATCTATTAATTCAGAGTATTGCTCTGTTGAAGTAATTACAGTTACATCCTTGTAATTTTTTGCAGCAGATCTGACCATGGTAGGACCTCCAACATCAATATTTTCGATTATTTTGCTATGATTGTTGGTACCTTTTAATATTTTTTCGAATGGATAAAAATTAACGATAACTAAATCTATATTTTCAAAATTATTGACCATTAAATCTTTCAAATGTAATTTACTGTTTCTTTTGTTTAAGATTCCTGCATGTATTTTGGGGTGAAGAGTTTTTACTCTTCCTTCTAAAATTTCAGGTGAATTAGTAAAGTCTGAAACCTCAATACAATTAAATTTCAATTTTTTAATCTCTTTAAAGGTGCCACCAGAACTTATAATTTTTACCTTATTTTTTTTTAGTATATTTAAAAGAGGTTTTAGGCTTCTTTTATCTGATACAGAAATGAGAGCAGTTTTTATTTTCATTATAATTTAATTATTTCCCACTTTATAATTTGCTCATTTTCCTTATTCATTCCAGAAATAAAAATATTTTGATTATCTTTGTATGAATTTTTATTACCGAAATATAGGCTATTATCAATATTTATATCGAATTCATCACAAGTGAACCTCCAACCTTCATCTTCTAATTCAATAAGTATAGATTTATTATCTTGGGTTTTCATCACTTTGCAATTTGGATCAAGGTGAAATCTAATATCAAATTTTATCTCTTTATTAGGATTTTTTCTAAGTATTTTATCAGATCCAGCAAATTTATTTTGTTCTGGATAAAATTCAATTTTTCTATCATGAATTGTTCCAAATTTTTTTAAATATCCATCATGTGAGCCAGAAATTTTCCAATAATTTTTTTCATTTACAATATTCTTTTTTGAAACTTTAAGTCCTTTTTCAACCAAAATATTGCTATTTGTTTTTTTAGAAGAGCATGAAGAAAAATCTTCGATGATCAAGGTACTATGAAGGGCAGTGCTCTTAGACAGTTTATTTAGTTTATTATTTTTGTTAGAGAAATATCCTGCATTGGTTATTAATCTTTGTTGATTTGAAAATATTTCAAAAGATAGAGCACCGTATTGATAATCTATAGAAAAGTTTTTACTTGGGCTTGAGCCCACATCCATGGCTAAAATAATTTTTTTGTCTTTCAAAATGGCGTATCCACCTAGTTCGTTCACTTCATTTTTAAAAGTATAACCAAATCTTTTTAAGTATTGATCAAAATCCTTATTTTCTGAATGATAATTTCCATTAAAGAAAATGTCGGTTTCAATATTTTTCCAGATAAATGCATAGCTTGATCCTAAATAAAATATTATTTCATCTATAAATTCTGGAATAATGTTTTGAGATTCTTTAAACCACTCTCTTATTATGATAAAATATTTTAGATAAAAAATTAATTGTTTAATATTTCTTGATTTAGTAAAGCCCTCGTTGTCAATTGAGGATTTAATTATATTTTTTAAGATATCCAATCCACTTTCAAGATAGTTTTTTTCATTTTTATAGGCCAAACCAGTTAAAATTATTGCGGAACAACCAATTAATTTATTTTCAAATGCATTTGAGGATCCAATTTCACTTAACAAATGATTAGTTTGTTTTTGAATCATGTGATCGAACATTAAACGATATTCTTTGTCGCTATCTTGATAAGTGAGTTGGTGATTGGATAGCCACGCGATTATTCTTTTAGAAGTTAAATCAAATTCCCAACTATCTTTATTGTATTTACTATTCTCTTTCACCCAATTTTTAATGACTGACTGTGTAGTTTCTTTTGAGGATTTTAAATCAAGACTGAAAAACCAAAAAAAATTATTTAATTTTTCATAATCTTTAGCATTCATTTTATTTTGCCAAATAGACTCAACAGTAAAGTCTTCAATTCGGTATTTTTTACTTTGATATTTTATAATTGATGAGAGAAGGTGAGGGCTAGGTTTATATTGAAAATTATTGTCGAAAGTTTTTGAAATTTTTTTTTCGTAAAAATTAGAATTTTGATAAATTTTTTTAAAATTATTCTTTAAACCAAAATAAAATTGGCCAAAAAAACCTAAGGAATTTGCATTAATCATTAACTTATTTTAGTTTTAATAAATTAATATTCTTTTTAATATCTCCATCATTACTTTTGAATACAGTTGTGCCTGAAACAAGAATATTTGCTCCAGCCTCAATAGCAATTTTAGAATTTTCAAAATTTATTCCACCATCTATTTCAATGTCAAAAGTTAAATTTTTTTCTTGTTGAATTTTTTTAAGTTGTTTAATTTTATCTAGGACTTCTGGCATAAATTTTTGACCTCCAAAACCTGGATTAACACTCATGATTAAAACCAAATTTATTTTATCTAAATATTCAGTAATTAATTCAATTTTTGATCCTGGATTAAGTGAAACTCCGACTTTTTTTTTTAAATCTTTAATTGTTTTAATTGATTCTTCCAAATTTTGAGTGGCTTCTGGGTGAATTGTAATTATATCTGCTCCCGCGTCTGCATATGCTTTAATGTATTTATGCACTGGTGAAATCATCAAGTGTACATCAAATTTTAAAGAGCAGTGCTTTCTAAGAGCTTTAATAACAGGGGGACCGATAGTTAAATTTGGAACAAAATGACCATCCATGACATCCACATGGATCATGTCTGCTCCACCTTCCTCTAATCTTTTTATTTCAGTACCTAATTGACTAAAATCAGCAGATAAAATTGACGGTGAAATTTGTATATTTTTCATTGATAACTAGGTTTACTAGTATCAATTTTTAAAATTTAATTGAATTAAAAAATTGATAAATTTGTCTCGATATTTCACTTTCGAGAGGAAATGACAGCATACCCATAACAGAATAGCCCAAGATCCAAGGCATCAAATAAAATCTAATCATGTAAAAAAACCAAGCTACATATAAGGGCACTAAAGGACCTATAATAAATGATGGGGTAATTGGTTTAAATAGTCTGATTAAAGGATTTGTATATTTAACAAATACCCTCATAAAAAAAAATTGAGAGTCTTCTCTTTGAAAGATGTTCATTGCAACTCTACCAATTAATGTCCACATGATTATCCCAAAAAAATAATCAATAAAATATATAAACGGATGAAAGTTTGCTGACATTTAAGATTTATATTTGAAAATGAAAAGAAAGAAAAGGGGCGAAATTAATCGCCCCTTATAAAGTTTATTTACTGTTTTCCAAGAATTGTTTTACCACTTGGTACACGTACTTCATCAACCATTTTTTGAGTTGCTTTGTCTGGCTCTTGAGTCATTAAACTCACAACCACCATTGCAACCAAACTAACAGCTGATCCGAAGATACCAAATGTTAATTGAGTAATTCCTAGGAATCCACTTCCACCAGTTCGTACCCAAACTAAGTACCAAGTACCAGCAGCTAGACCTCCTAACATACCAGCAATAGCACCTTGTCTGTTAGCTCTCTTCCACCATACACCAAGTACAAGTGGGAAGAACAATCCTGACATCGCAAAGTCAAATGCCCAGATAACCGAACCTAAGATACCCTGGATCTCCATTGCCGCAATAGTTGCTCCAGCAAAACCAATTACTACAAGTAGTACCCTTGCAACAACTAGTCGTTTTGCAGTTTCCGCTTTTGGATCAATGATCTTATAGTAAACATCATGTGATATAGCGTTTGCAATTGCTAGAATCAAACCATCGGCTGTTGACATGGCAGCTGCCATACCTCCAGCGGCAACCAGACCTGAGATTACGTAAGGTAATCCAGCTATCTCTGGTGTTGCTAACACTACGGCTTTACCACCCATGAAAAACTCATTTAATTCAAGAGTTCCATTTCCGTTAAAGTCGCTTACAAACATTAAGTTTGCTGCGTTCCAGTTTTGATACCAATCTATCGCTTGAACTTCTGCAATTGATTTACCGATAATACCAGTTGATAAAGTCGGATCGATCAATGACAACTTAGATAGTGTAGCTAACATTGGAGCAGAAGAATAAAGTAGGAAGATAAAGAAAAGTGACCAACCTACTGATTTTCTAGCTGCTTTCACACTTGGAGTAGTAAAGTATCTCATCATAACGTGAGGTAATGATGCTGTTCCCATCATCATCGCCAATGCTAATGAAATAAATGCCCAAGGTGTTGCGTTAACTGCAGAGTGAGCTTTAGTTATTCCTGCTAAGCCTTTAGGTACTGTTGCTAAATCAGCAGCAGAGTTTTTAACAAACCCAAACTGTGATTCTAACTCACCAATTCTAGCTACTTCATCAGCTAACATAAAGTGCGGGAAGAAACCTGCACCCATTTTGTTACTGATCCAGAATACTGGAAGCAAGTAAGCTATAATTAGTACAATGTATTGTGCAACCTGTGTCCAAGTTACCCCTCTCATACCACCCAGCATTGAACATAATAAAATACTTATTAGTCCAATATAAACTGCATATTGAAATGGGATATCAAGTGCAACAGATGCAATAGTACCTGTAGCGTTAATTTGCGCTGTTACATAAGTAAATGAAGCAACGGTTAAAACCACCACTGCACTAAACCTAGCTAAATTACCACCGTATCTTGTACCTATAAAATCTGGAACTGTATAACAGCCAAATTTTCTTAAGTATGGTGCTAATAAAGATGCAACTAACACGTAACCACCAGTCCAACCAACAAGTAGAGCCATATAACCGTAACCTTTAAAGTAAATACCTCCAGCCATTGCAACGAATGAAGCACCAGACATCCAGTCTGCTGCCGTGGCCATTCCGTTGAATACTGTTGGTACTTGTCTTCCAGCTACGTAATATGCATCTGCTTGGGCTGTTCGTGATAGCCAACCGATTAATGCATAGATGAATACAGTAAATGCCACAAAAGCAATACCGATCGCCTTCGCAGTCATACCCATCTGTTCTGCAATTGCCATAATAATTATGAAACCTATAAACCCTCCGGTATAGATCCCATAAACTCTAGGCAAGTTATCAATGAAATTAGTACTTTTCATTATTCATCCTCTCTTTCGCTAAAGCCAAACTCTTCATCGATCTTTTCTTGTCTATTCGCAAACCAGAAAATTAGGATTACGAAAGCTCCAAGAGATCCCTGACATGTAAACCAATATGTCCACGGATAACCGAAAGGTCCTGTGACCTCGTTCATTTCAGCTCCAAAAAGGAAGATGCCAATTGAGAATATAAACCAGATTGCTAACGTAATCATCAGCAAACCTCTGGATTTCTCCCAATGTTTTTCTTGATTTGACATATTTACCTCTCTATTTAGTTATAACTGGCAAAACCATAACCATTATGAGGCTTTTGAAAAGACCTAAATTTAACCATAATAGGTACTTATTTACTGACTTTTTTAAGGTATAAATGCCACATACGGGGCAAATTATGTCAAAATACAAGTTAACTTGGAAAGATTTAACAACAACAGATTTTAAGACATATTTGTTCGCAATGTTTAAGGCGTTCATTCCTAAAAAAAAAATTAAAGATTTAGATGAACTTGAAACCTTTATTCAAACTAAATCTGCGTGGGTTACACAAGTAACTTTATATAATTATTTAAAAACTCGAATGGGAACCCGATATGTTCTTCATTTTGAAAATGATAAATTCATGGGATCCGTTAATCTTGCTAAATGGAATATTTATTCTGTTGCACTTCAAGATTTATCACTTTTTACTTTCTCTTATTTGAGAGTTAATTTCAACTTTCAAGACACTGATAAAGTAAAAGAGATTTTTAATAAAATATTAGACGATGAAATTTCAAATAAAATGCCATTGGATATTGTTGACCAGGCTAGAGTAGATTTTGACAACAGATTTCAAAATATTAATTGGGACACCTATTATACAGACCTACCATTTAATCCAAGTGCACTCTCTTTGTATAAATGGGCACCAATCGCTGAAGAATTAAAAACCCTAGATCGTAAAATTGTCTTAAACTCCATGATATTAAAGTGGGATGTTATTAAACAAGAATTTCAAAACTTGATTCAGTTTTAAATATTTTTTCTATTATCAACTAAACTATCAACAACACTTGGATCAGCCAAAGTAGTGGTGTCACCTAACTGTCCATGTTCGTTTGCAGCGATCTTTCTTAAAATTCTTCTCATTATTTTACCTGATCTAGTTTTTGGAAGACCTGGTGTAAAATGTATTAAGTCTGGAGTTGCAAGTGGTCCAATCTGTTTTCTGACCCAAAGTTTTAAATCTCTCTCAAGATCTCCAGTTTCAGTTTCTCCAGCATTTAAAGTGACATAACAATATAAACCATTTCCCTTAATATCATGTGGGTAACCAACTACTGCTGCTTCAGCAACTTTTGGATGCGCAACAAATGCACTTTCGATCTCGGCAGTGCCAAGATTATGTCCAGATACAATAATTACATCGTCAACTCTTCCGGTGATCCAGTAATATCCATCTTTATCTCTTCTACAGCCATCACCTGTAAAATATTTTCCATTGAACTGAGAAAAATATGTGTCGATAAATCTTTGATGGTCTCCATAAACAGTTCTCATTTGACCTGGCCATGATTGAGCAATACAAAGCCTCCCTTCGCCAGCACCTTTTATCTCTTTGCCATTTTTATCAACGATAACTGGCTTAATTCCATAGAAAGGTTTTGTAGCTGAACCAGGTTTTAATGGAATAGCTCCAGTTTGAGGGGCAATCAGTATTCCACCAGTTTCAGTTTGCCACCAAGTATCTACAATGGGAGACTTTGAGTTTCCAATTGTTTTGTAATACCACATCCAAGCCTCTGGATTAATTGGTTCACCAACAGTCCCAAGTAATTTCAAAGATTTTCTAGAAGTTTTTTTAACCGGTTTATCACCTTCACGCATTAAAGCTCTAATTGCTGTAGGAGCAGTGTAGAAAATATTAACTTTATATTTATCAACGATTTGCCACCATCTTGAAGTATCAGGGTAATTAGGAATTCCCTCAAACATTATTGTTGTTGCGCCATTAGCAAGTGGTCCATAAATAATATAACTATGTCCAGTCACCCATCCAATATCAGCAGTACACCAATAGATATCTTTTGGCTTATAGTTAAAAATATATTGATGAGTCATTGATGCATAAACCATATACCCACCGGTAGTATGAAGAACTCCTTTTGGTTTACCAGTTGATCCAGAGGTATATAAAATAAATAAAGGATCCTCAGCATTCATTTCTTCAGGTTCACAATGACTTGAAACATCTTTAATTAAATCATGATACCAAACATCTCTTTCTTCATTCCAGTTGATGTAATTTCCTGTTCGTTTAACAACAATACATTTTTTAACATTTGGACAACTTGTTAGAGCTTCATCAGTTGTATATTTTAATGGGATTGTTTTTCCACCTCTAACACCTTCGTCAGCAGTGATTATATATTCAGACTCACAATCATTTACTCTACCAGAAATCGATTCTGCAGAAAAACCACCAAATATAATTGAATGCACTGCCCCAATTCTCACACATGCTAGCATTAAAATTGCAAGTTCTGGGATCATGGTCAAATAAATTGTAACTCGATCTCCTTTTTTAATTCCAAGTTTTTTTAAACCATTTGCAGCCTTTGAAACTTTTTGGTGTAATTGTTTGTAAGATATTTTTTGGCTATCTTTTGGATCATCGCCAACCCAAATAATTGCAGTTTTATCTTTTTTATCTTTTAAATGTCTATCAATACAGTTAGCTGAAGCATTTAAAGTTCCATCTTCATACCATTTAATTTTTACTTCTTTAACACTGTACTTAATGTCTTTAATTTTTTTATAGGGTTTTATCCAAGTAATTCTTTTTCCCTCTTTCCTCCAAAAATCATCATTACTTTTTATAGATTGGGAGTATTTTTGTTGGTATTTACTTTTATTTGCCAAACTTGCTTTTACCCACTCTGGTTTAGTTTTTATGATTATTTCAGGTGGAGAAGAACCATTCTCTTTTTTACTTTTCTTTTTTTTTATTTTTTTTGAAACCTTTTTTATTTTAGTTTTCTTCTTAACTTTTTTAGAAGATTTTTTTTTTACTTTAGATTTTTTTTTCTTTTTTTTAGGCATGTGAAAATTTTTTTTTTAAATTCTACTCATGTTATTTATAATTTTCCAGCTTTTATAATCGATTGGCATTACAGATAGTCTGCTCTGTTTAATCAACGCTAAATTGCCTAATTCCTTATGTTTTTTTATCTCTTCTAAAGTAACTGCTCTATCTAATTTTTTTTTAAACTTAACAGTTACAGCTACAAAGCGCCCACTTTTATCAGTTTTGTCAATGTAATGTTCTTTAATGACCTCTACAATACCCACAATTTCTTTACCGATATTTGAATGATAAAAAAAACAAAGATCACCCTTTTTCATAGTCTTTAAATTTTTTGCAGCCTGATAATTTCTTACACCATCCCATGGAGCACCTTTAGCACCTGACTTTATTTGTTGATCAACAGACCATACATCTGGTTCAGATTTCATTAACCAATACTGCATTATAATTGAACTCCAGCTCCTTTTAAAAAAGCAGCATCTTCATCTAAAGGCCATCTAGGTTTTGCAGGGTGATCCAATTCACTAAACTGTTTTAATTTAAATTTTTCTAAACCAACCATAGCTATCATTGCAGCATTATCTCCACAAAGTTCTATTGGTGGAAAAATGCTTTGGTAGTTTTGCTCTTTACATAAACTGATTAGCATATTTCTAATATTTTTGTTAGCTGCAACTCCTCCAGCAACTACAAAATTTTTTTCGGTTGAACCCTTTTGTTTTTCAAATTCTTTAAAAGCAACTTTAGTTTTTTTATATAAAATTTCCTCTATGGTTCTTTGAAAAGATGCAGCTAGATTAAATTTTTCCTGATCTGTTTTAATATTTTTGGTTATTCTTAACACTGCCGTTTTAAGACCAGCAAAAGACAAATTACAACCACCTGTGTTAAAAATAGGTTTTGGTAAATCGTATTTATTAGGATCACCTTTTTTTGCTAAAATTTCAATTTGTGGACCACCTGGAAATTCAATGCCTAAAAGTTTTGCAGTTTTATCAAATGCCTCTCCCAAAGCATCGTCAATTGTTGTTCCTAATCTTTTATATTTACCTAAACCTTGAACATTTAAAAATTGTGAATGTCCGCCTGATATTAACAAAAGCAGGTAGGGATAATTTAAATTTGAATTTAATTTAGGACTTAAAGCGTGACCTTCTAGATGATTAATCGCTATAAAAGGTTTATCTATAGAAGTGGCAAATGCTTTTCCAAAACTTAAACCAACTGACAGACAAACAATTAATCCAGGTCCTGCGGTTGAAGCTACAGCATCAATTTCATCAATTTTCTTTCCACTGTCGTCAATAGCTTTTTGAACAATCCAATCAATTTTTTCAATATGGGATCGTGCTGCTAATTCTGGAACCACTCCTCCAAATTCCTTGTGAACTTCAGCTTGGCTTGAAACAATATTTGACAAAACCACAGGATTTCCCAGCTCATTTTCAGTTATTATTGATGCAGCTGTCTCATCACAGCTCGTTTCTATTCCAAGAATTAAGGGTTTTTTGCTCATTCAAATAGTTTTTAATAATTGTACAATCTCAATACAAGTAAGAAATAAATATATTTATGAGTAGAAAAATTATCATAGGATCTAGAGGAAGCAAGTTAGCGCTGCTTTATGCTGAAAAAGCTAAAGATAAAATTGTCAAAACCACTGATTTTAGTGACGAAGATGTAGTTATAAAAAAAATTACTACAAAAGGGGATGAGTTTAAGGATGTAAGATTATCAGAAGTTGGAGGTAAAGGATTGTTTTCAAGCAACATTGAAATGGAGCTTCAGGATAAAAATATTGATATTGCTGTTCATGCACTGAAAGACATGCCAGCCCTTGAAACAAAAGGTCTCAAAACAGACTCATTTTTAGAAAGAAATGATCCAAGAGAGACTCTTATCACAATGAATAAAAAAAAATTAAGTGAATTAAAAAAAAATTCTATAATAGGAACTTCATCTTTTAGAAGAGAATATCAAATTAAAAAAATTAGATCAGATCTTGAATGTAAACTTATAAGGGGAAATGTTGATACACGAATTAAAAAATTAAAAGATGGAATATATGATGCAATAATTTTGTCTTATGCAGGAATTAAATTTTTAAATTTTGATGATGAAATTTCTGAAATTTTTTCCACAGAACACGTGATTCCAAGTGCTGGACAAGGTATAATTGCTCTTCAATGCAGAGAAGACGACAAGGAAATAAACTCGGTTTTAAAAAAAATAAATCATAATAAAACATTTATGAGAGCACATGCTGAGAGAAATATTTTAAAAGTTTTGGAAGGAGATTGCGAAACTGCAGTTGGAGCCCACTCTATAATAAAAGATGACAAAATTATTGTTGAAGCAGAACTATTCTCTTTAGATGGCACTAAAAGGTTTTATGAAAAAAAAACTGGTAAAGCAGAAGATTTCAGTCAAATTGGTAAACAACTAGGTCAAATTTTAAAAACAAAATCTAACAACTCTTATAAAAGATAATATGCATATTTTATTAACAAGACCTTTAGAAGACTGCTCTGATATGATTGTTAAATTTAAATCCTTAGGTCATCAAGTTTCTCATCTTCCTTTATTAATTGTTGAGGAGGTAGTTCATGAAAAAATTAATTTTGAAGATTTTAACGGAATTATTTTCACTAGTGCTAATGCTGTAAAATTTCTAAACCATGATGAAATTAATAAGACAATCAAATGTTTTTGTGTCGGAGAGACAACTGAAAAAAAAGCAAGAAGTTTTGGGTTCCAAAATACAATTGCAGCAGAAGGAAATGTTTCAAACTTAAAAGAATTAATCTTACAAAATTATCAAGCATCGAGTGGTAAGTTACTTTATGTAAGTGGAGAAACTATATCGTTAGATCTTGACCAACAGTTAATAAAGGAAAGTTATAGTATTAAAAGGATTGTGAATTATAGAGTTAATCATAATATGAATTTTAATGAAGACTTTGTTAAAGAATTAAAACAAAATATGCCTGACATGGTCTATGTTTACTCCCAAAATAGTGGATCAAGCTTTTTGAACTTTATCAAAATTCATCAATTAGAAGGTCAATGGATGGATACGAATTTAATGTGTATAGGTGAAAAAACCTCATCAATGCTGAACGAAATTAAATGGAAAAAGATATTTCTTTTTAATCCTGGAGAAGAGGAGTTTTTGTTATATAAAATTTAGCCATGGATATAATAAATAATTTTTCTGAAATATTTTTATCAGTTTGGAATAAGGGAATTCTTGGAGTTGATATTTTTCAAATTTTAATTGGTATTGGAATATTTTTAGTTTTTCTAATTTTTAGGGGTCTGATCAGTAAATTAGTTATTAAAAAATTAGAAATTATATCAAAGAGAACTACAAATAAGCTAGACGATACTTTTGTTCGATCTTTAGAAGGCCCTGCAAGATTTTTGCCAATTGTTTTAGGTTTTTTTATTGCAAGTTATTACATGACTTTTTCTGCTGAAGGTAGAGATGTGGTAGATACTATTAACAGGACCTTAATAACAATTTTAATATTTTGGGTCATTCATCAAATAATTGAACCAGTGTCCTATATATTAAGCGGGTTAGATAAACTTCTAACAAGAGAACTTATTGGATGGATAATTAAATCATTAAAAGTATTAATTTTTATACTTGGATTAGCCGCTGTTCTTGAATTATGGGGAATTAAAATTGGTCCAATTATTGCAGGACTTGGTTTGTTTGGTGTTGCGGTAGCTTTAGGTGCACAAGACTTATTTAAAAATTTAATTTCAGGAATTTTAGTATTGGTTGAAAAAAGATTTAAAATTGGAGATTGGATTGCAGTTGAAGGAATTATAGAAGGGATAGTTGAAAAAATTGGTTTTAGGTCTACAACGATTAGAAAGTTCGATAAGTCTCTAGCAATTATTCCCAACTTTCAGTTTGCAGAAAATGCAGTGATAAATGTTAGTGAGACTTCAAATTGGAGAGTGAGGTGGATTATAACTCTTCAGTACGATTCTACGATTGAGCAATTAAAAAAAGTAAGAGACGAAATAGAGGAATATATTAATAAAAGTGAAGACTTTAACCAAGCAACAGGAGTTGCTGTTAGAATAGAAAAATTTTCAGATAGCTCTATTGATTTACTGGTGAGGTGTTTTACAAACTCCAATAGTTGGAGTAATTCTCTAGAAGTGAAAGAGAGATTAGCAATTGAAATTAAACAGATAGTTGAAAAAAATGGTGCATCTTTTGCTTTCCCAAGTCAGTCTATTTATGTCGAAAAAAAATGATAGCAATTTTTTATTTAGTTTTACAAATTTTAAAACTTTATTCCTATGTTGTAATTGCCAATGTAATTGTTAGTTGGTTAATTGCCTTTAACGTTTTAAATACCCAAAACAGATTCGTTTATTCTCTTTTAGAATTAACCTATAGACTTACAGATCCAATTTTAAATAAAATCAGACGTTTTATACCTAATTTAGGATCTCTAGACATATCCCCTGTAATTCTTCTTCTATTGATTTGGTTTATTGAAATGTGTATGAAGCTCTACATTGCGCCAATGATTTTTTAGAAAGATAAAATGATTTTAATAGATGGAAAGAAAGCTGCTGCAGAGTTAAGAGAAGAGCTTAAGCATGAAGTCACAGGATTAAAAGCTAAATATAATAAGGTGCCAGGTTTAACAGTTATCCTTATAGGAGATTTAACTCCAAGCCAAATTTATGTACGAAATAAAGAAAAATCAGCAAATGAGGTAGGTTTAAAATCTGAAGTTATTAAATATCCAGATTCAATTGAGGAAAAAAAAGTATTAGAAAAAATTGAAGAATTAAATAAAGACGAAACAGTTTCAGGAATTCTAGTTCAGCTACCACTCCCAAAACATATTGATAAACAAAAAGTTATTGAAACTATTTTACCGTCAAAAGATGTTGATGGATTTCATCCAATGAACGTAGGAAATCTTTCTTCTGGATATGAAAGTTCAGTGCCGTGTACTCCTTTAGGTTGCTATTTATTAATCAAAAAAGTTGAGCCTAACTTAAATGGAAAGAAAGCAGTAATAGTTGGAAGATCAAATTTAAATGGAAAACCAATGACCCAACTACTTTTAAAGGAAAATTGCACTGTAACAATAACACATTCTAAAACTAAAGATTTAAAAGCTGAATGCCTAGAGGCAGATATAATTATAGCAGCTGTTGGTATACCTGAACTTGTAAGAGGAGATTGGGTAAAGAAAGACACTATAGTCATCGACGTTGGCATAAATAAAACTGATAATGGTATAGTTGGAGATGTTCATTTTGATGAAGTTTCAAAAAATGCTAAAGCATTAACACCAGTTCCTGGTGGTGTTGGACCAATGACGATTGCTTGTTTATTAAAAAATACTATTGACTGTTTTAAAAGATCACTAAGTTAATTTATTCATAAAAATGAAATCATTTTTTAGATCTTTATCCAATTTGATAAAGTTTTATAAAATTAAACCTCAAAATAGAAAAATAGTTTTTTATAGTGAAAATGAAAATTTTTATCAATTTTTTGAAGGGCTTATAAATGAATTAATAAATAATCATAATTATAAAATCTATTATGTTACATCATCATCAACAGATCCAATTCTTAATAAAAAAGATCCGAAAATTGAATCTTTTTATGTTGGGAATGAATCAATAAAAACTATTTTTTTTAGAATTTTTAATTCACCTTTAATGATACTTACAATGCCTGACTTGAACTCATTTCATATTAAAAGATCACCACATAATGTAAATTATATATTTGTTCCTCATAATGTATTGAGTTTACATATGGTTTTTAGAAAAAAAGCCTTTAATAATTATAATACTTTTTTTTGTTCTGGACCGCATCACAATAAGGAAATTGAGGAAACAGAAAAAATCTACAATTTAAAAAAAATAAAAACGTTTAATTTTGGGTATTATAAAATTGATAAACTATTAAGCAATAAACAAAATAAAATTAATGAAACTTTAAAAACGATAATCATTGCTCCTTCATGGGGTGAAAGCTGTATAATTGAAAAAATTGGAGATGAGTTACTATCACTTTTTAAGGATAAAGATTGGAAAATAATTATTAGACCTCATCCAGATACGTTGCGTTTATTTAACAATAAGTACATATCATTAAAAAAAAAATTTGATAATTATAAGAAATTCAAATTTGAAGAGAATGTTTCAAACATGTTGTCTTTTCATGAGGCTGATTTAATGATAAGTGATTGGTCTGGTGCAGCGTTTGAATTTGCTTTTGGCTTAGAAAAACCTGTTATATTTATTGATTTACCTAAAAAGATAAATAATTCAGACTTTAAATTGTATAAAAATATTCCTATAGAAGTTAGCGCGAGGAAAAAAATTGGTGAAATAGTTGATCCTGATAATTTAAGAACTTTAGTAGAAAGAATAGAAACTACTTTAACAAATAAAGAGGCTTACAAAATTAAAATATCTCAGGAAAGAGAAAAATTAATTTATAATGTTAAGAATAGTTCCGCAAATGGTGCTAAATATATTCAAAGATTGTTAGAGGATCTTAGTTATTAAAATCAGAAATTTTATAATCACCTTTTTTGTTTTTCTTTAATAAACCTTCTACTAATGTATGTTTTTCATTTGCCACAAAAATCTTATGTTCTAAAAATTGAGTTTTCTTTTTATCAAAGCACGCAAAAATTCCCTTAAATAAATTTACGGGTGAATTGTTTGGATCCATATATTTTTTACATTTGTGGGGAATTTTGTATGTTGAAAATAAATCAGTCATATTATTTATAGTTAAATTTGACCATAGATTTCTTTTTAACCTCTCTTTTGCTTTGCCTTTCATTGCATTATGGTCAAATCCATGATCGGAATGAATAATTATTATTGCACTAGGATCATGTTTTAATATTTTTTTTGCAAAATTTACTAATTGTTTCTCTGCACATTTTGTGTGACCGAAGTGTGAGTCACTCCAAATTTTATAGTCTAACTCATTTGCACTTCTTGCTAACTTTCCAATAAATGGATATTTTAATTCACAGTTTTCATTAAATCTTATTGGTTGGTGAGGCATTGAAAACCACCAATGAAAAAAGTATGGACTTTCTTCAAGGCTTGGTAAAATTTTTTCAAAAGAGTCATTCACAATTACTGCGTCAATTAATTGAAGATTTTTTTTTAGCCCTATCTCGGATGTATAACCCTCAGGTATTTTAATATTTTTTGATTTAGTTTTATCTTCGTCAAATATAGTTACAAAATTAGTATCCAATTTTAAAAATCTTAAAATAGTTTTTAATTTATCATTTTTTGATAATTTATTAATAATTTTAATTAAATAGCTTCTCTCTAAAAAAATAAAATCTTGATGTATAAAAAAATTTTTCCTGCCCGTAATACATATATCCTCCTCCCCAAGGCAACCACCTATAAATCCTGCTCCATCAACTCTTATATATTTATAATTTCTCTTTCTAAATTCTGCTACAACAGGATTAAAGCCAGAAAAAATTTTATTAATTTCAACATGAAGTTTTGCATCAAATATTCCGCTTTTTTTAAAAAGATAAACCATAGAGAAGAAATAAGGTATTGATGTATAAGAGTCTAAACCATGAGATTTAACATTTTTATTAAACTGAAAACCTAAATTTTCAAATTCCTGGATAACCTCTGTTTCATAGTTTTCTAAAAATATATTTTTATAATTTTTTACAGCAGGCATTGAGTCTGGTATTAAAAAGTAAACATTTGGAAAATTAATTTCTCTATTAGAATTTTTTTCTATTTTTGGGGGCATCTCAAAAT
>CABYOP010000018.1 GCA_902520645.1 uncultured Pelagibacteraceae bacterium
CGACCAACTCGACCTCTCAACTGATGAAGTTGTGATAACCCAAACTTATTTGCGTTTTCAATAATAATTACATTTGCGTTTGGAAAGTCTATTCCTACCTCAATAATGGTTGTAGAAACTAGAATTTTGAATTTATTTTTTTGAAAATTATCTAATATTTTCTCTTTTTCATTTATATCTGTTTTTCCATGCAATAATAGTACTTGATTAGGAAATAATTTTTTTAGAAATTCAAATTTATTAACTGCAGATGTATGATCTAATTTTTTAGACTCTTCTATAAGAGGACATACCCAAAAAATTTGGTTACCTGAATTTATCTCTTTTTTAATAAATTTAATAACATCATCAATTTTACTCTCTAATTTACTATATGTTTTTATTGGTTTTCTAGATTTAGGTTTTTCTTTTATTATTGATAAGTCCATATCACCATACATTGTCATGGTTAAAGTTCTTGGTATTGGTGTAGCAGTCATTAATAAAACATCACAATCATCACCTCCTTTGTCAGATAGTTTTTTTCTTTGATTAACCCCAAACTTATGTTGTTCATCGATAATAATTAATCCAAGTTTTTTATACGTAACTTTCTTTTGAAATATTGCATGTGTACCAAAAATAATATCTATTTTACTATTTTTTAATTTCTCTAAAATTATCTTTTTATTTTTATAATTAGATTTTCCTGAAATTAATTCTATTTTTTTGTTATTAGGAAATATTTCTTTCGCTAAATTATAATGTTGCTGTGCCAATATTTCCGTAGGTGCCATAAAAGCAACTTGATAACCTGAGTTTATTGCATTATATGCTGACAGCAGAGCAATAATTGTTTTCCCACTTCCGACATCACCTTGTAAAAGTCTAAACATTTTTGTGGATGCACTTAAATCTCTGTTAATTTGTTTGAGGGAATTTAATTGATCATTCGTAAGAGAAAAACTTAATTTATTTATTAAATCATTTTGTAAATTAAAATTAATTTTTTTTCCTTTTTTTTTAATTTTTTTGATTTTTTTTCTTATTTCAGAATTTACTAAAAAAGTTGAAAATATTTCGTCATAAGCCAGTCTTTGATAGAAGTTATCTTTATACTTACCTATATTTTCTGGTTTATGAAGTTCTACAATGGATTTATTCCAACTTAAATTTCCAAATTTCTTTATAATCTCATTAGAATGCCATTCATCTAATATAGGTAATTTATTAATAATTTGATTAATAATTTTATTATAAACTTTTTCAGATATCCCTTCTGTTAAAGAATACTGATTATGTACTTGTTTTATTAGAGATGAGTCCTCAGATATATATTTTGGGTTTGTTAATTGATATTTGTTTTTAAAATAACTTATTTTGCCACTTATGGTTATTTCTTTACCTAGGGGAAGAATTTTTTTTACATATCCCTCGTAACTATTAAAAAAAACACAATCTAATTTTCCACTCTCATCTGAACAAATAACTCTATTGGGCAAGTTCCTTATCCTGGGAAATAGGTACTTTTGAGGTATAACGGTAACAGTTTGATTCTCACCAATTTTAAGATTTTTTATTTTTGAAGATAAACTTCTATCAGTATAAGATTTTGGAAGCTTCCATAAAAGATCAAATAAATTATTAATATTTTTCTTTTTAAGTAGATTTGTTGTTTTAACCCCAACACCTTTTAACGCTGTTAAATCTGATAATAAATATTTATAATTACTTTTAATATCCATATTAAATTAATATATTCTAATAATGACTATCAACATAGACGAATTAAAAAAAAAAATTATTTATAGATCAAATTATCGAGGCACAAAAGAGATGGATAAGCTTTTAGGATCATTTACGAAAAAAAATATAAATGATTTGAATCATAAGGACCTAATTGACTTGGAAAAATTACTTAATATAGACGACACAAATTTATACAACTTCTATACAGGAGCTGAAACAGATTTTGAAATAGAGAATAATAAAGTAAATTTACTTTTTAAAAATTTTAAATATTAAATAATGGCGGAGAGACTGGGATTCGAACCCAGGAAAGAGTTGCCCCTTTGCCGGTTTTCAAGACCGGTGCTTTCAACCGCTCAGCCATCTCTCCGTTCGCAAGGTTTTATAAGTATAATCTAAAAATTCAACTAAAAAACAGTACTATTTTTTTTAAAAATTGGTATTTAATTTTTATGAATTTCAGTGTCAAATCTCATAACAGTTCAACAATCTCTAAAAAATTATCTTTTATCTAAAATTTCAATCTTTTAAACCTTAAAAAATTTTGAAAATATTATAGGTTATATTTTCTATGAATAAAAAAGATAAATTAAGAGATTTATTGCTCAAGGCTCATGATTGTCATAAAAAAAATAATTTAGAAGAAGCAAAACAAATTTATATTTCTGCTCTAAATTTAGAAACTACCAACTTCGAAGCTCATAATAATCTTGGTGTTATTTATAATCAATTGGGTGAAAATCAAAAGGCAATAGAATGTTATAAAAATTCAATTTTATACAATCCAAATTTTATAAAAGGACATGGTAATTTAGCATTAAATTACTACAATATAGGTGATTTGGAAAATTCTTATAATCATCATAAAAAGTTTCTAAAATTAAGATCCAATGATACTGTGACAAGCTCTAAAATAGATGATGTTATCAGTAATTTGGTAATAAAACTTCAAAATCAAAATCAAGTTCCAACTTTTTTTGATAACGCTACAAAATTACATTTAACACAAAATAAAAATTCAAAAATTGATTATTGTCAAATTTTTCAAAATGGACAAAATTCAAAAATTAATAGATTTGTATCTTTTGAAGAAAGAATAAATTCTCTATCTAATTTTAATAACAATCAATTATTCAATGGATTACCTTTTTTAGCTTCTCAAGGTATTCATTCTTTGATTAAATGGAAAAATATACCTTTATTTAAGACCACATATGATTTGTCAATTTATTCAATGATTTTGCAAGAAGTAAAACCAGATATTATTATAGAATTAGGATCTGGAGAAGGTGGTAGCGCTATTTGGTTAGCTGATCAAGCAAACATAATAGGATTAAAAACTCATGTTTATAGTTTTGATATTAAAGTTCCAAAAATTAAACACAAAAATGTAACATTTATTAATTCAGATTTAAACAATGTCAAAAATATTATTAATCTGAAACTATTGTCAAATCTTAAGGGTAAGAAAATTATTTTAGAAGATGCTCATGTAAATATTTTAAATATTTTAAATTTTTTTGACAGTATTTTAAATAAAGAAGATTATTTAATAGTAGAGGATAGTGAGATTAAACAAAAAGACATAAATACATTCATACAAAACAAAAATCAAAAATATAAATTAGATCAATTTTATCTTGATTTTTTTGGTACTAATATCACTTCTTGCATTAACTCAATATTTAAATGTTTTTAATATAATTTTTATTTCAATGAACACAAAATTCAACAAAGGGCTTTTATTAGCTGGTTCAGGCTCTTTTTGGTGGGGATTTATTGGTGTTATTTATTTTAAATCAATTACTTATATTGGTCACATAGAACTTGTTGTTCATAGATGCCTTTGGTCGACCGTCACATTAATATTAACAACGTTTCTTTTTTCTAAATGGAATATTTTTTTTAGTATTATTAAAAGTAAAAGAAATTTAATTTACCTTTTTTTTTCTGGTAATTTAATTTTTATTAATTGGGCAGCTTGGATTTATGCAATAGCTACAAACCGAATAATAGATGCAAGTTTTGGTTATTTTATAATGCCAATTCTTAGTGTGATGTTAGGATATATTTTTTTTAAGGAAGTTCTTAACAAGAAAAGAATTTTTTCGATTATTTTAGTCATTGTATCTATACTTTACTTAATTATTATGAGTTACAAATCTTTACCATGGCTTGGTTTAATCGTAGCTTTTAGTTGGGGTTTTTATAATTTACTAAGAAAAAAAATTAATGTTGATACAGATATTGGATTATTAATAGAGAGCTTATTTATATTACCATTTGCTATTGTAGTATTTTATTTAATATCCATTAATGGATTTAATGATTTTAAAATTGAAGATCCTTCTATGATGCTACTAATTTTTTTGGCAGGACCAATGACTGTTATTCCACTATTTTTATATGTTAGAGGGGTTGAGTTATGTGGACTTGGCCCAACTGGAATGATTTTTTATATAACTCCAACTTTGCAATTTTTACTTGGTTTCTTTTATTATGATGAAGTTTTTTCATTAAATAAATTAGTTAGTTTTATTTTTATTTGGATTGCTGTAATTGTATATTTGAAAGACTTGCATGAAAATAATTAAATACTTATTAATAATCTTATTTACTTTTAATATTAATGTTTATGCTGATATCAATATTGAATTTGAAAATTGGAAAAAAAATTTTAAAAAAATAGCACTTAAAAATAATATTTCTGAAAAAACTTTTGATAAAGTGATGTCTAATACTAAATTCCTTTCTAATGTTATTAAATACGATCGTTTTCAACCAGAATTTTATGAAGATACAAAAACTTATATCTCAAAAAGAACCTCAGAAAAAAAAGTTTCTAAAGGTTTGTCTTTTTATAAACAAAATTCAAATCTTATTAAATCAGTAGAAAAAAAATTTAATATTGAACAAGAATTACTTTTATCATTAATGGGTATCGAAACAAATTTTGGAACTTATGTTGGAAAAATGGACATTTTATCATCACTTGCAACATTAAGTTTTGATCAAAGACGATCTGAATTTTTTACAAATGAATTGTTAATACTTTTAAAGCTTATTGAAAAACAACAAATTAATTATGAAACTCTTTTTGGATCTTGGGCAGGTGCATTTGGTTTTTTTCAATTTATGCCTTCAACAATGAAAAACTATGCAATAGATTACGATAATAATGGATCAATTGATTTAAAAAATAATAAAGATGCATATGCATCAGCTGGTAATTATTTAAATAAAATTGGTTGGAAGGCTGGTCAACCTTGTTTTTTAAGTGTCAATTTATCCAAAGATATACCTAGAGAATATTTAAATGTTTCAGCCAAGAAACTACACAACAAACAAAAATTAAAATCGTATGGTAAATTTATTAACAATATAAATGAGATAGAAAATAAATATCAAAATCTTCAGGTAGCGATAATTACACCTGATAAAGATATAATACCTGATGCTGATACATTAAATCCAGCCTTTATTGTTTTTGATAATTATGAAATTATACTACAATGGAACAGATCATTAAGATTTGCTTTAGCTGTTTGTACTTTAAAAGATAAATTTAAAAATGAACTTCAATAAATTTTTAACCATATTATTAATTTTATTTTTAACAGCATGCCAACAATATGATGAAAATAAAAAAGTAGTAAATTACTCTAATTATCTAAAATATAGTAATACAGGTTTTACGTTAATTTATGATGAACAACTCAAAAAAGATAACAAAATATCAAAAAAAATTGATAATCGAGCTTTAGTTATTTTTCACAAAAAAATTAAAAAAAATTCATTTGTGAAAATTACAAATCCTGTAAATGATAAATCAATTATTGCTAAAGTTATTTCAAATAATGTCCAATTTTCTGATTTTTATAATTCAGTAATAACAACAAGAATCGCTAATGAATTATCTATTGATTTAAATGAGCCTTATATTGATCTTGTTCTAATTTCTAAAAACTCCACATTTATTGCTAAAAAAGCAAAAACATTTGATGAAGAAAAAAACGTAGCTGAAAAAGCACCTATAGATGGAATTACAATTGATAATTTAGGAGCAGACTTAAATAAAAAAAAACAAGTAAAGAAACATAAATTTTTATACTCAATTAAGATTGCTGATTTTTATTATAAGGACTCAGCAGAGAATATGATCTTAAGAATTAAAAAAGAGACAAATTTGAAAAATCCATTAATAAAAAAATTATCACAGACTAAATATAGGGTATTATTAGGTCCATTTAATGATATAAAAAAACTTGAAAAATCATTTGATGAAATAAAATTATTAGAATTTGAAAACTTGGAAATATTAAAAGATGCTTAAGAAATTAATAATTTATACTTTCCTCAGCTTATTTATTCATTCATTTTCTAATGCCAATTTTGATGTAAAAGCAAGAACAGCAATACTTCAAGATTATTATTCTGGTGAAATTTTGTATGAAAAAGAACCTGATAGATCGATTTATCCAGCTTCAATGACTAAAATTATGACTTCAATAATTGCTTTTGATTTGATCAAATCTGGTGATTTAAGTTTAGATGAAAAATTTATTATTTCCGAAAAGGCTTGGAGATTATCTACAGCAGGTTATTCTTCTATGTTTATTATGGTAGGAGATCAAGTTACTGTAGAAGATTTACTTAAAGGTATAATTATTGCCTCAGGTAATGATGCGTGCATAGCTTTAGCAGAGGGTATTGCTGGTACAGAAGAAGAGTTTGCTTTGTTAATGACTGCTAAAGCAATAGAAATTGGTATGGAAAACACAAATTTTACAAATTCTTCAGGTATTAATGATCCTGATAATTATTCTACAGTCAGAGACATAATGATTATGTCTAGATATTTAATTGAAAAACACCCTGAGTTTTACAAAATGTTTGCTGAAAAAACGTTTACATGGGATCGTACTGGAGGTGATCCAATTACCCAAGGAAACAGAAATCCTTTACTTTATAAAAACCTTGGAGCTGATGGAATTAAAACAGGTTATCTTGCTGTAGAAAAATACTCTTTAGCATCCTCTTTAGAAAGAAATGGTAGAAGATTGATAGCTGTAGGTAGTGGTTTTAATACAAAAAATTCAAGATCCAAAGAAAGCACCAAACTTTTAACTTATGGACTAACTAATTATGACTTAGTCAGAATTGCTAAATCTAATGAACCTTTTCAAAAAATAAATGTCTGGCTTGGTAAACAAGACTCAGTCGAAGCTTATACAGAACAAGATATTTATAAAACTATTAAAAAAGCTAAAAAAAAATTACTAAAAGTTGTTGTTAAATATGAGGGACCTGTAGAGGCTCCAATTAAAAAAAATCAAAAAATTGCAACGTTAAGAGTAGTTTATGATCAAGAATTGGTTGGCGAATATGATCTATTATCATCGAAAGAGGTTAAAAAAGTAAACTTTATATCCAGATTAATTAAATCAATTAACTATTTAATCTGGGGTGATGTCTAAAAAACCTATAATTGTTTTTGAGGGAATTGAAGGGAGTGGAAAGAGCTACCATTTAATTTCTGTTGCAAGATATTTAAAACAAAAAAAAATTAGCTTTATTAAAATACGCGAACCTGGCGGCAGTCAAAATTCAGAGAAAATCAGAAGACTTATGTTAAACAATAAATCAAATTTTAATAAAGATACAGATCTATTGTTATTTTTATCATCAAGAAGTGAAAATATTAGTTTAATAAAAAAAAATTATAATAAAAAAATTATACTTATTGATAGATTTACAGACTCTACCATCGCTTACCAACATTATGGTATGGGTGTAAATTTGAAGTTAATTAATATGTTAAATAAGTATTTACTAAAAAATATAAAAATAGGTTTTACATTCCTAAATATCGTAAATAATAAAAATTTATTTTTAAGACTAAAAAAAAGAAAAACTCTTAATAGGTATGATAAATTTAATTCAGTGTTTTATAATAAAGTTCAAAATGGTTTTATCAAATTAGCTAAATCAAAAAAAAAATCATATATGATAATTAATTCAAATTTAGAAATTGAGGAAAATAAGAAATTAATATTAGATAAAATAAATAAATTAATTTAATATATGGAATCTTTATTGCAAAAATGTTTATTTGGTCATTACGAAATTTTTGACACGCTCAAAAATCTATATTTAGATAAAAAGTTTCCCAATAAAATAATTTTATCAGGCGAGAAGGGTATAGGTAAATGTACTTTAGCCTATCATATGATTAATTATATTTTATCCCTAAATGAAGATCATAATTATGATACTAAAGATTATAAAATTAACAGTGAAAATAAATCTTTTAAATTAATAAAGAATAAATCCAATCCTAATTTTAACCTCATTGATGTTGAGGATGGAAAAAAAAATATTGATATTAATCAAATTCGAGATCTAATTTCTAATTTAAATAAATCATCATTTAATGAAAGCCCAAGGTTTGTTTTGATTGATAATATAAATTTACTTAACCTTAATTCTGTAAATGCATTGCTTAAAGTAATTGAAGAACCAAATGATAATATAAACTTTATTTTAATAAATAGTAATAAACGTGTGCTAGCTACTTTAAAATCAAGATGTATAAATTTTAAGATCTCACTTTCTCAAAATCAAGTGATTGAAATAGCTAACAAGATTATAGATCAAGATATTTACGACTTAATTAACAAAGAATTGATTAATTACTTCACCACACCTGGCCAGTTATTAAGAGTTTTAAAAATTTCAGAAGAGTTTGAAATTGATGTAAAAAATTTATCATTAGAAAATTTTCTATCATTGATAATCAAAAATAAACTTTATAAAAAAGATAAAAAATTAATCGAATTGACTTACTCATTTATTGAAATTTACTTCAGAAATAAAGTTAATATTAAAAATATTGAAATATTAAGTTTTTATACTTTTTTTTTAAAAAAAATTATTAATACAAAAATTTATAATTTAGACGAAGAGTCTATTTTTATGGAATTTGAAGATCGAATTTTAAATGGATAAAAATTTTTATATCACAACTCCAATATACTATCCTTCTGCCAGACCTCATATGGGCCATGCATATTCAAGCATAATTGCGGATTTTTTTTCACGATTTAAAACTATCGATGGATACAAAGTTTGTTTTTTAACTGGAACCGATGAACATGGACTTAAAATTCAAAGATCAGCTGAGAAAGAAGGTTTAGATCCACTTAAATTTTGTGATCAAATTAGCAAAACATTTAGAGATTTATCTAAAACTTTAAACTTAACCAATACAGATTTTATACGTACAACTGAAGATAGACATAAAAAAACAGTTCAGCATTTATGGAAAGAGTTAGAACAAAATGATGATATTTATCTTTCTAATTATTCAGGATGGTACTCTGTTTCTGATGAAGCTTTTTATAATGAAGATGAAATAGAAGAAATAGATGGTAAAAAAATTTCGATTAGTTCAAAATCAACGGTAGAATGGATAGAGGAGGAGTCTTATTTTTTTAGACTCTCTAAATGGGAAAAGCCCTTATTAGATTTTTATGAAAAAAATCCTAATTTTATTTCACCTGAATCTAGAAGAAATGAAGTTATAAGTTTTGTTAAAAGTGGACTTAAAGATCTTTCAGTAAGTAGAAAAACTTTCTCATGGGGTATTCAAGTTCCTGGAAATGAAAATCATGTTATTTATGTTTGGCTTGATGCACTTACCAACTATATAAGTGCTTTAAACTACCCAAATAAAGAAGATAAATTATTTAAAAAATTTTGGCCTGCTTCATTACATTTGATTGGAAAAGATATATTAAGATTTCACGCTGTATACTGGCCAGCTTTTTTATTAGCAGCTAACATAGAATTACCAAAAAAAGTTTACGGTCATGGTTGGATACTGTCAGGTGATGAGAAAATGTCTAAATCAAAAGGTAATATTTTAGATCCTTTACAAATTATTGATGAATACGGCCTGGATCCTTTAAGATATTATTTGATTAAAGAAGTCTCTTTTGGGAATGATGGCAATATATCTCAGGATAGATTGGAGGATTGTATAAATAGTGATTTAGCAAATAATTATGGTAATTTATGTCAACGTGTTACCTCATTTGCTATAAAAAATTGCGATGGAAAAATACCAGAAAAAATTAAATTTGAGGAAGATGACTTAAATATCTTAAATAAATTTAAAGATAATTTAGAAAACATCAGATCTAAAATTGACCAACAAAACTTAAACTTTTATATCGATTATATAGTTAACTCACTCTTTGAGGCTAATAAATATTTTAATGATCAAGAGCCTTGGAAAAAGAAGGATGATACTACTAGATTAAATACCATCGTTTTTACTTCTTTAGAAATTATAAGAAAAATAAGTTTTTTACTCTATCCAATAATCCCAGGTTCAGTATTAAAGGCTTTAAAAATATTCAATCTTGGTGAAAATGACATAAAATTAGAAGACATATCTAAAAATGAATTTTTAATTAAAGGAAATAGTATAAATAAAATAGATATACTTTTTAAAAAAATAGAAAAAGATAATGATTGATTCACACTGTCATCTTGATCACGAACCATTGATAAGTGATCTTAGTAATGTAATACAAAGATCAAAAGATGTTGGCATTAAAAAATTACTAACCATATCAACATCAATAGATAGTTTTTCTAAAATTAAACAATTGATCCACAAAGACGACATTATTTATGGTACAGTTGGTATTCATCCACACGAAAGTGACAAAAATGTTTTATCTTCCTCTCAATTAGTTCAAAAGTTTAGAGAAAATGAGAAAATTATTGGCATAGGTGAAACTGGATTAGATTTTTACTATAATAATAGTGATCGTGAGAAACAAATATCGAGTTTTAAAGAACACATAGAGGCTTCGATTGAGACTAAGTCACCATTAATTGTTCATTCAAGAAATGCAGAAGATGAAACATATGAAATACTTAATTCATATAAAAATAATGACCTTAAAATTTTAATGCATTGTTTTACAGGATCTAAAGAATTTTCAAAAAAACTTTTACTATTAAACTCATATTTTTCAGCAAGTGGAATTATTACCTTTAAAAATTCCTTAGATTTGCAAGATACCTTTAAGTCGTTACCTCTAGAAAAAATATTGATTGAAACCGACAGTCCTTTTTTAGCCCCTGTACCAAATAGAGGTAAAAAAAATGAACCATCATTTATTGATTTTACAGCTGTTAAACTTGCAGAAATTAAAGAAATACCAAAGTCAAAACTCATTGAAATAACTACAAATAATTTTAATCAACTGTTCTTTAACTAATAATTATGAAATTTATTATATTAGGGTGCGGTAGTTCAATGGGTGTGCCAAGACCTGACGGTTTTTATGGTAACTGTGATCCAAATAATAAAAAAAACCATAGAACAAGATGTTCAGCATTATTTCAAACTTCAGATGAAAATATTTTGATAGATACTTCACCAGATCTTAGACAGCAACTATTGAGACATAAAATTAAAAAGATAAATAAAGTACTTTATTCACATATGCACGGTGATCAAACTCATGGTATTAATGATTTAAGATCTTTTTTTATAAATAGTAGAAAACCAATTGACGTTTATGCTGATAAATTTACCTCAAATTATCTTCTTAAAACTTTTTCTTATATTTTTAAAAGCTATACAAAAGAATATCCTGCAACATTAAAATTAAACAAATTAAAAAATGATTTTTTTACATTAAATAATAAGAGGAAAATTAAAATTAAATCTGTTGAAGTTGATCACGGTAAAATTAAATCAAACTGCTTTATTATAGATAAGAAATTAGCCTATATAAGCGATGTAAGTAAAATATATAAGAAAGATTACAAATATTTTAAAAATCTGAAATATTTAATAATTGATTGTTTGTGGTATAATTTTCATCCATCTCACTTTAATTTAGAAAACTCTTTATCAATGATTGAGGAATTTAAACCTAAAAATGCTATTTTAACAAATTTATCACCAGTATTAGATTATAAAGTTTTAAAAAAACTTTTACCTAAAAATGTAATCCCAGCACATGATGGTTTAACAATTAAATTATAGTATACCTTCAATTTTTTTTATTAATTTACCAGACATAGGTTTAGTAAAAGATGCAAATGTATCCTCAATTTTACCTTCTTTATTAATCAATATTTTATAAAAATTCCATTTTGGAACTGCTGATTTTCCATAGTTTTTTTTTGCCCATTTATAGATCTCATGTGCATTATCGCCTTTAATTTCAGTAATAGTGGATAAAGGGAAGTTAATATTAAAATTTACCTCACAAAACTTTTTGACTTCTTCATTATCTTTTTTTTCTTGATTAAATGTATTCGAGGGTATGCCCAAGACTATTAAGCCCTTTGATTTATAAGTGTCCCATAATTCTTGTAATTCATCATATTGATTAGTAAAACCACAATAACTTGCAGTATTAACTACTAGGACAGCTTTATTTTCATATTCCTTAAAATCTATTATCTCTCCAGTTATACTTTCTATTTTAAGGTCGTAAAAAATTTTTTCATACTCAGCTTTTACTAAATTGTTAAAAAAAAACATAATTATTATTATACCACTTAAAAATATTTTCCTCATTTATTGTAATTACTTTTTAGGTTTATTGGGGGTAAGTAATATTAAAAAATACCCAAATAAAGTTGACAGTAATGACCCAGTTAATACACCAATTTTAACTCCATCCATATACTCCATATTTTCTGCAAAAGCTAAATTTCCAACAAATAGACTCATTGTAAAACCGATGCCAGTTAGAACACCGACGCCATAAAAATTGTACCAACTAGTATCACTAGGCATTTGTGCAATCTTAGCTTTAATGGATACATAGGAGAAAATAAAGACACCAAGTTGTTTACCAACAAATAATCCTAATAAAATCCCCAAAGGCACTTTGTTTAACAAGGATGCAAAAGTTAAGCCTTCAAGTGATACACCCGCGTTTGCAAAGGCAAATAAAGGCATTATTCCAAAAGCGACATAAGGACTGATTGCGTGTTCAATTTTAATTAATAATGAAAAATCTTTTTCTTTTTTCCTATGAGGTATTGTCATAGCTAACAGAACTCCAGCAATGGTTGCGTGTACACCTGAGTTATGTGTAAAATCCCATAGAAACAATCCTACAATCAAGTATGGTAAAAATTTTTTTATATTAAATTTATTTATCAATAATAAAATTATAAATGCTGCCAGCATCAAAATTAAATATTTTATACTTAAGTCACCTGAGTAGAAAAGAGCTATAATAACAATCGCTCCTAAGTCATCTATAATAGCTAATGCTGTTAAAAAAACTTTTAGAGATAAAGGTACTCTTTTTCCAAGTAGTGACAAAACACCTAACGAGAAAGCTATATCTGTAGCTGAAGGTATGGCCCATCCTTTTAAAGTTTCACTATCACCAAAGTTTATAAAAACATAAAATAATGCAGGCACTAACATTCCACCTACCGCTGCAATTATTGGAAGTAAGGCTTGTTTTATATTTGAAAGCTCACCTTGTAAAAATTCTCTTTTAATCTCGAGTGTTACAAAAAAGAAAAATATTGCCATTAAAGCATCATTAATCCAATGAATAACAGATAGTTTTAATCCAAAATTATTAATACCAATGAATAGATATTTATTTAATGTTGAAAAGTATAAATCTGCTAGGTTTGAATTACTAATAAACAAAGCAATAATGGCAGCAAATAATAAAACTAATCCGCTAGCTGCTTCTAATTTAAAAAACCATTTAAAAGGCTTTGATATGTAATTAATCATAGAGTTATGACAGGTCTATAATAAATAGTTTAATATCTTTCAATGTTTCATATAGGTTGAATAACAACACTTCTAATCCAGGAAATATGTTGATTAAGGGTGTTTTTAGAGTGTCTAGTAAAATAATTAGTGCCCCTAACGAAATGATAAATACAATTAAATATGAAAAAAGCTTGCTACTTTGAGTTTTTTTAATTACTTCAGTTTTGCTCTCAGTTTCTTTGAATTTTAATAATTCAGATTTTACTTTTTTATTCTCTTCAACTGGTTTTTTTATTAATTGATCTTTAGATCTATCACCGTTTAATTTGTCACTATCTTCTTTTTCTTTAATGGCAATATCCTCTTTTATCTGTAGAGGTTCCGAAATTGGTTCTTGTTTTTTGTAAAACCAAATATGCTCACATGATCCACACTGTAAATCACGACCTTCAGATGGAATTAAATTAATATCTAAATTGAATTTTTTTTTGCACGATGGGCAAATAATAATCATGAATTCCTATATATCAGAAATTTATTAAAATTCTTTTAATTTCGAAGCTTTAATGATTGAAAATATCAATAACTACTGTATTAGTAATGCTCTCGGAGTGTAGCGCAGCCTGGTAGCGCATCTGGTTTGGGACCAGAGGGTCGCAGGTTCGAATCCTGCCACTCCGACCATCATTATGAAAAAAGCAATAATTTATATTCCTAACAAAAGCCCAATGCAATCAGGTCTTGCAAAAGCTAACAAGTGGATACTAGAATTTAAAACAAATGATCCAACTAATAATCCTCTTATGGGATGGGAAAGTTCTGATGATACGTTAACTGAGTTAAAGTTAGAATTTTCAACTAAAGAACTTGCAATAAACTATGCAAAAAAGAAAAAAATAGAATTCGAGCTAATTGAACCAAAAAAAAGAAAAACTGTAAAAAAATCTTATGCAGATAATTTTTTGAAATAATTATATGTTTAGATTTTTTACTGAAAGAAATTGGTATGTCTGGTCGTGGCTAGGTTCTGCCATAATACTTTCATCACTTTGGATTCAAGTTAAAATTGATGTTAAAATTAATGAATGGTTTGGGGAATTTTACGATATGATTCAAAAAGCATTGGGAGCTCCTAATGCTATAACTATTGAAGAATATTGGGCAAGTTTATTATCATTTATAATTTTAGCAGCTATGTACGTTGGTGTTGCTGTTTTAGTTAGTTTTTTTACTTCACATTATTTATTTAGATGGAGAGCTGCTATGGTTGAGTGGTATCATTCAGTCTATGACAAGGCCCGTAAAATAGAGGGTGCTGCACAAAGAGTTCAAGAAGATACCATAAAATTTTCAAGGATAATGGAGTCTTTAGGAACAAGTTTAATTGAAGCTTTAATGATTTTAATTGAATTTATGCCAATTTTATTTGGCTTGAGTATTGGTATTCCGATTTTCTTTTTTGGTGATTGGGATTATGGTTTAATTGTTGGTGCTCTTATTTGGTCAATCGGTGGTACTATTTTTCTTATTATTTTAGGTCTAATTTTAAGGTTGGTTGGAGTTGAATATGATTTACAAAAAAAAGAAGCAGCCTATAGAAAAATTTTAGTTATAGCTGAGGATGATGGTACTATAAGACCCAAAACAATAGATGAATTATTTGAAGATGTTAGAAGCATTCATTATCTCAGTTATTTAAGATATTTATATTTCAATATTGGTAGAATCGCTTATTTACAAGCTAATGTGTTGTCAGCCTACGTATTCTTAGCGCCAGCTATAGTTGCAGGAGCCGTGACATTGGGTGTAATGCAACAAATAATAAGGGCATTTGGAAGAGTAGAGGGTTCAATGCAATATATACTAAAAGCTTGGCCTACAATAATAGAACTTGCAAGTGTCTATAAACGTTTAAGAGAATTTGAATATAAAATAAACCATGATGAATTAGTTGATGAAAAAATTTAATGCCTCTTGACAAAAAATTTATTGATCAATTTGTAAATATTACTTCTAAAGCAGCTTTAGCTTCATATTATTTTGTTGGAAAAAAAAATAAAAATGCAGCAGACAAAGCTGCAGTTGACTCAATGAGAAATGAGTTAAATCAATTAAATATTCAAGGCAAAATAGTTATTGGTGAAGGTGAGTTAGATCAAGCACCAATGCTATATATTGGGGAAAAAATCGGTACTATGAAAGGGCCAGAAATAGACATAGCTGTTGATCCTCTCGAGGGTACTAACTTTGCTGCACAGAATCTTCCAGGAGCATTATCAGTTATAGCAGTAGCTGAGAAAAATAATCTCTTTAATGCTCCAGAAACCTATATGGAAAAAATTTCAACAAAAGTGACTGAAAAAGGAATAATTGATTTAGATTATAGTGTAAAAAAAAATATTTTTAATTTATCTGAGTATTTAAATAAAAAACCAGAGAATATAACTGCATGTATAATGGATAGACCTAGACACAAAGATATTATTAACCAACTAATAAAAATAGGAGTTAATACAAAATTAATTACAGATGGTGACGTTTCTGGTGCTTTATTAGTAACAGAAGATAAATACGGGGTTGATATTTTTCTTGGTGTAGGAGGTGGTCCAGAAGGTGTATTAGCTGCCGCTGCACTAGATGCTTTTGATTGCAATTTTCAAGGAAGATTTTTGTTTGCTTCTAATGAAGATAAGATTAGAGCAAATAAAATGGGAATTAAAAATCTTGATAAAAAGTATGAATTAAATGATATTGTAAAGGGAGATTCAATCTTTTGTGCCACAGGTATAACCTCTGGTGATTTGGTCTCAGGTATAAAAATTGAAAATGATCAATATATAACTGAAACTTTAATAACTCATAAAAGCTCAGGTACAAAAAATGTAATTAAAAAAATTGAAAATAATTGACTCAATTACTCTCATAAATCTAATAAAGCTTGATTAATATAAATTTTTACAATAAAAAACAGCAATTTGGTCCCTTCGTCTATCGGTTAGGACACGTGGTTTTCATCCTCGAAAGAGGGGTTCGATTCCCCTAGGGACCGCCACATATGAAACATATTGTGTATTTATTAATTACTAAAAAAAATAATAAACTTACAAGTTATGTCGGATATACAATTGATTTAAACAAAAGACTAAAGCTTCATAATCAAGGAAAAGGAGCAAAATTTACTAAAGGTTTTAAGTGGGAAGTTATTTATCAAAA
>CABYOP010000019.1 GCA_902520645.1 uncultured Pelagibacteraceae bacterium
TATAAAATAGAAAATCTTTCTTTATTTTTAAAAGAAATAAGGTTATTAAAAAACACATAAAAATTATGAGTATAGAAAATATTATTAACGAAGCATGGGAAAAAAGAGATCAAATAACCCCAGGTTCGGATGAAAATTTAAAGAATACTGTAAATCAAATTATTGACGATTTAGATAGTGGTAAAGTCAGAGTTGCTGAAAAAATTAATGGTGAGTGGACAACTCATCAATATCTTAAAAAAGCAATCATGTTAAGTTTTAGAATGTACCCTATGGAAAATTTAAATGGTCCATATAGTAGTTGGTATGACAAAGCTCATCTTTTAAAAGGAAAAACAGCGGGATGGAGTAAAGAAGATCATGAAAATGCTGGTTTTAGAATGGTACCAAATTCACCTGTAAGAAAAGGATCTTACGTTGGTAAAAATGCAGTATTGATGCCATGCTATGTTAATATTGGTGCGTACATAGATGAAGGCACTATGATTGACACTTTTGCAAGAGCTGGGAGTTGTAGTCAAATTGGAAAAAATTGTCATATCTCAGCTGGTTCAGGTGTTGGAGGTGTATTAGAGCCTGCTCAAGCATTACCCACAATAATTGAGGATAATGTTTTTCTTGGTGCTATGTCAGAGGTTGTTGAAGGTGTAATAGTTGGAGAAGGATCTGTATTAAGTATGGGAATGTATATCGGTCAATCAACAAAAATAGTTGATAGAAAAACTGGTGAAATTACTTATGGAAAAATTCCACCTTATTCAGTTGTTGTACCCGGTTCTTTACCTGATAAGAATAATCCAGCAGCGCCATCACTTTATTGTGCAGTAATTATTAAACAGGTTGATGAAAAAACTAGATCAAAAACATCAGTAAATGATCTTTTGAGAGAATAAAAATGCAAAAAATCAACGAACTTCAATTAGCTAAAGAGCTAATTAGGTTTCCATCGGTAACTCCTGTTGATGCAGGAATAATGAGTTTTTTAGAAAAAAAACTAAAACAACTTGGTTTTAAAACTAAAGTACTTGAGTTTAGAGAAAATAACAGCAAACCAGTAAAAAATCTTTATGCAAGGCTTGGTAATAAAAGTCCTAACTTTTGTTATGCTGGTCATTTAGATGTAGTTCCTGCTGGAAATCTAAAAGACTGGACTGTTAATCCATTTAAACCCTCAATTAAAAAAGGACATTTAATCGGAAGAGGTGCAAATGATATGAAAAGCTCTATAGCAGCTTTTGTTTCAGCAATAAGTAATTTTATTGAAAATTACTCTAATTTTAGTGGCTCAATTAGTCTTTTGATTACTGGGGACGAAGAAGGTGCTGCTATTAATGGTACTAAAAAGGTTGTGGAGTATTTAAATAAAAGAAAAGAGAAAATTGATTTTTGTTTAGTAGGTGAGCCAACTAACCCAAGTAAATTAGGTGAGATGATTAAAATTGGGCGAAGAGGAAGTATGAACGGTAGACTAACTATCACTGGAGTGCAAGGTCACGTAGCTTATCCTCATCGAGCAAATAATCCTTCAACAGCACTTGTGCAAATACTTAAATTAATAAAAGATATCAAATTTGATCAAGGAACTAAAGATTTTCAACCAACTAACTTGGAAATAACAAAAATAAATATTAATAATACCGCTGATAATGTAATTCCAGGGGTTGCAACAGCTACATTTAATATAAGATTTAATAATAAACATTCCTCTTCCTCACTAAAGAAGAAGATAAATAAAGTTATTAAAAAAATATCAGCTAAAAATAAATCTAAATATAAAATTGAATACAGTGTATCTGGAGAAGCTTTTTTAACAAATCCTAATAAAACAACTTTTATGATACAAGATGTAATTAGGAAAATTACAAAAATTAAACCTAAGCTTTCAACAACAGGCGGAACCTCAGATGCAAGGTTTATTAGAAAAATTGCACCTTGTTTAGAATTTGGGTTGGTTGGTAAAACGATGCATAAGGTAGATGAGGCAGTTTCATTATCAGATCTAAAAAAATTGACCTTAATTTATTCAAATATATTGAAAAATTATTTTAAGTGAAAACAGGGTTAATTACATCAGATACATATCAAAATCATAATACAGGGGATGGACATCCTGAAAAAATTGATAGAGTTACTGCTGTAATAGATAATTTTAAAAAATTAGACAATAAAAACCTAATTTGGAAAAAACCAAATAAATTTGAGAATTCTTTTTTGATTAAAACTCATACCTCAAATTATATAGATCAAGTTCATAAATCTTTTCCAAAAAAAGGATATAATTTTCTTGATGGAGACACCGTAGTTTCTCCTGGTAGCAAAGATGCTTCTAAGGATGCTGTAGGATCAATTATTACTGCAATTGATGGAGTGCAGAAAAAAGAGTTTAAAAATGCATTTTGTGCAGTAAGACCTCCAGGACACCATGCAGAAAAAGAAAAAGCAATGGGTTTTTGTATCTATAATAATGTTGCTGTTGGTGCAAATTACTTAATCGAAAAATACAAATATAATAAAATCGCAATTATTGATTTTGATGTTCACCATGGAAACGGTACTCAAGACATTTTTTATGATAACGAAAAAGTTTTATTTATTTCTACTCATCAATACCCTTACTATCCAGGATCTGGCTCTGAAAAAGAAAAAGGTGATTTTAATAACGTATTAAATATCCCCCTTGAAGCTGGAACATCTGCAGAAAAGTATTTAAACGCTTACGAAAAGGTTTTAAACAAAGTGAGAGAGTTTAAACCTGAATTCTTGTTGTTTTCTGCAGGTTTTGACGCACACATTGATGATCCTTTGGCCCAACTGAATCTTAGTTCTGAGGATTTTTATAAAATTACCAAAAGAACATTAGAGATCTCGAAATCATTTTGTAATGGAAATGTTGTATCAATACTTGAGGGTGGATATGATCTTAAAGCTTTGCAAGAAAGTACCAAAAGACATGTTGATGCTCTCATAGAATTTAATTGATAATTTAATATAACTATCTAAACACAATCTAAATGAAACTCTACAGAATTAAAAAGTCAGCTATCGATAAAAAAGGAAGAGGACTTTATGCAACAAAAGATATTAAAGCTGGAACTAAAGTAATTGATTACATCGGAAAATTAATCACAAAAAAACAAACAGAAGAATCTGATAAATACGACAATGGTAAGCCTATTTATTTATTTACTATAAATAAAAGATACGATCTGGATGGAGATTTTCCTTGGAATACTGCAGGTTTAATAAATCATTCATGTGAAAATAATTGTGATTATGATGGTAAAGGACTAAAAATTTGGGTTAAAGCAATAAGAGACATTAAAAAGGGTGAGGAATTTACTTGTGATTATGGATTTAGTTACGATGAAAATTACAAACAATTTCCATGTAAATGTAAATCTAGAAACTGTTGTGGCTATATAGTAAGAGCCGAGTCTAGATGGAGAATAAATAAAAAATTTGCAATGAGTAATAAGAAAATATTAATAAATAACTCTGTATAAAAAAAGCCCTTCAGATGGTGCTGGAGGAGCGCACAATACTCTTTTTTTAGATTTGAATACTTTCTCAAAAGTTTTTAGGTCCCATTTTTTTTCACCCAAATATTTAAGACAACCTACCATCGATCTTACTTGTTGTTGTAAAAATGATTGTGACTTAAATTCTATTTCAATTTTATTTTTTAATGCTTTTATTTTGATTGATTTGATTGTTCTAATTGGACTTTTAGCGTGACAGCTTGATGATCTAAAGGTTGAATAGTCATTTGTTCCTAATAATTTTTTTGCCCCTTTTTTCATTAAATTTATATCTAATATTTTCCTAACATGCCAACCTCTCCCATTTTCAATCACAGGGGCACTTATTTGGTTAAAAATTATATATCTATAAATTCTTTGTTTAGCAGAGAATCGTGAATGAAATTTTTCACTTCTTTTTTTAATTTGAGTAATTGCTATACCCTTATTGTTAAGAAAATGATTAATTGATTTTAAAAATTTCGTTAGATCTAAAATTTTTTTTTGGCAATCAAAGTGAGCTGACTGAGCATTAGCATGTACACCTGCATCTGTCCTGCCAGATCCATTTAAAATTATTCTTTCTTTTAAAAGTTTTGATAAGTGTTGTTGAATTAATCCTTGAATAGTAGAGCCTTTTTTTTGTATCTGCCAACCTCTAAAACTTGTTCCGACGTATTCAATAAGAACTTGATACCTCGCCATTTAAATCTGATGGCCTTTTCTAATTCGCGAACCAAGCATAAATTCACCAATATTTTGGGGCCTTTTACCTTGTCTTTGAATCTCTGTGACTTTAATTGATTTATTATCTCCACAAGCAATTTCTAAATAATCATTAAGAACCTCTCCCGGATTACCAATCCCATTGCTGATTTCTGCTTTTAAAATTTTATATCTCTCACCACTTGATATAAAAAAAGCACCTGGGACCGGATATAAACCATTTATTTTCCCTATAATATTTTCTGCATTTCTCGTCCAATCAATTAAACCTTCGGTCTTTGGAATTTTTGGAGCATAAGTTGCTTTAGAATGATCTTGAGCCACGAAAGTTGCTTTGTCTTCAAGTATGTCATCAATATTATCTAAAATTTTTTCTGCAGCAATAAAAGATAACTTTTCAGCAATTTCATTAGAATTAAAATTGTTCTCCATATTGATTTTATAGGTATTGCAAACTGGACCTGTGTCTAATTTTTCTTCTATTTTCATAATACTGACCCCAGTTTCTTTATCTAAATTCATTATAGCTCTTTGTATGGGTGCCGCTCCTCTCCAATTGGGTAGGATAGATGCATGTATATTTATAAATCCTTTTTTTGTTAAACTTAAAAATTCTTTAGGTATAATTTGTCCATAGGCTACAACAATTGCTAGATCTGCATCTAGTGATTTAAAAAATTCGTACTCTTCTTTATTTTCTTTTAAAGTTGATGGTGCCCTGTACTCTAAATTTAAAGTTTCAGAAATTCCTTGAATAGGAGATTTGTTAATTTTTTGTCCACGATGTGATTTTTGTGGAGGTTGAGTATAAATACATGTCACAGGATATCCATTTTGATAAAGAGATTTTAAAATTGGTACAGCAAACATGGGTGTACCCATAAAAATAATTTTCTTAGCCATGAATTAAACTTTGGCTGTACTTGATTTTAATTTTGATAATTTTTTAATTATCATCGATTTTTTTAATTTTGAGAGATAATCGATAAATAATATGCCCTCTAGGTGATCCATTTCATGTTGAATACATGTAGCAAGTAGACCTTCAGCCTTTAATAATTGTTTTTGTCCATTATAATCTAAATACTCTACTTCACATTTGCTTGGTCTATCTATATCTGCAAATTGGTTTGGAACCGAAAGGCATCCTTCTTCATAAGTTGCTTTTAAAGGGTCTTTATTTTTAATTATGGGATTTACAAAATATCTTGGCTCTTTTTTATTTTCTTCTTTGCAAATATCCATGACTATAATCCTTTTTGGTATTCCAACTTGTATTGCAGCAAGACCAATTCCGTTTGCAGCATACATAGTCTCCAACATGTCTTTCATTAGTTTCTGCTCTTCCTTTCCAACTTTACTTACTGGTTTTGAAACTTGTCTCAGCAGTTTATTGGGTTCTGTAATTATAGTTCTTGTAGCCATGTTTTAATTTATTTTATTATAAATTTTATACTTTTAAAGGTAGAACTTTTAACAAAAGTTTATTTCTAATCAAATCAACATTTAGCTGATTGAGTGTATTGATAATAAAATAAACGGTATCTTCATCTAGATTTTCAATTTTTTCTGGACCAATGACTTCAATTACTCTTAGCAATGCAGCGCCAATTTCATTGTTTTCAATCATAAACTGAATATCTGCAGGCATTTCTGACTCTTTAATCTCATACAAGCTATCATATTTTTTTGAGATTTGTATTCCATCAGATTTCAACGCTTCTAAGAAAATAATATCTTTTTTGGATAAAAAATATTTTTTATCTTTTTTGATTTTCTTTAAAAATTTTTCAATATCTTGTTCGATCTGGGATTTAGCGTAGTCCCCGTTAAAATAATTCACTAATTTAGATTGATGCAAAACTTTATTGTTAAATTTAATTTTTTTATCTCTTACTTTCTCAGTTTTAGAATAGCTATTATAAAAAGTTGTATAATTTGAAGGTACATCATCTTCTGAAATTTGATCTAAAAAACTTTTTAATTCTTCATCAAAAGCATTACCAATTTCATCCTTATTAAAGACATCTTTTAATGTTTTCATCAACTCTAACTTTAAATTTGGCTCCTCTGTTAAAAGTGTTCGTTGGTATAAGAGCGCTCTACCTTCTATAGGTGGCAAGGATTTATAAGCTTCCTGTGCGTTTAAGAATTGACTAATATTAAATTGAAACTTTTTATAAAATTCAAATAAATCTTTTTCTGAATAATTTTTATCATGAACTGCTTTTTCAATAATAGAAATTTTATCTATATCTGTAATTTCTAAATCTTTAATATTAAAGAGAAGATTTGATGCAGATAAATATTGCCAAATAAATTTTGGAGTATCCACATTTGGCTCAAATGAAAATTCAGGATCAGTTCTATGTGCTAAATGAAAATCCAAAATAGAGTTTTCAGAAATTGTTTTATCTGCTTCCTCTAGATATCCAAATAAGTAACTTATTTTATTTTCATAGTAATCATCTTTAAAACCAAGTTCTTTTTTCAAATCTAAAATTAATTGAGCCTCTTCATTTTTACCATAATTGACTAAACAATATAAATTGAACTTGGACAAATATTCATTCTCAATTGGTTTAGTGATATTAGAAAAAATTTCACATGATTTTTTTATGTTTGAATCAGATAAATAAGTGTCTACTAAAAATCTAGTTAGCTCAGGGTGCAAGTTAATAGTCTGATTTTTTATCAAATATTCTTCAATTAGTTCTAGATTAGAGTTTTTAATTAACCAATCAGATTTAAATTTCAAAAACTCTTGCTCACTTATATTTTGATTTGGATAGTAAGCATTGGTTAACATGGAAATATTCATTATTTCTGAAGCATCTTGTGAAAGATTATATTTATTTATGTTTTCAAAAAGACTTTTTAATTTAGAACCGTCAGAATTTGACCACATATCGATACTTAGTCCATGTTCGGCTGGATCATATAATCCCACAATTTTAATTTCTTTCGACGCAACATCTTGGTCTAGTTTAATTGGATCAATTTTCTTGTTTGATTGCATGTTATAAATACTGCTTCCAGTGCTATTGTTTTGATTTTGATCAGAAATATTGGTTTCTACAACAATATCCGTTTCTTTTTTTTCTAAATTCCAGATATCAACTGGTTTATCTTCTCCGAACGTATTTGTAGCTGTTAATAAATAAAATATTAAAATTGAAAAATATTTCTTATTTAACAATTTTAAAATTTTCATTTGGAATTATTTTTTCTATTTCTTTTTTAGGTGCAGGGAAATCTAATGAGTTTATAAAAAATACAATTCCTATAACAACAATCAATCCAAGTGTTAATTTAATTACGATTCCTGTAATACTAGCTTTGCCTGAACTTGTGTTTTTAGTAAATTGCATATAACTTTAGATAATTTCAAATTAAGACATATTTGTGTTTTTTCAATAAAGAAACTTATGAAATCAAAAGAAAATCTTGTGTTTTTAGGAATGATGGGATCTGGAAAGAGTTCTATAGGCATGCTGGTCGCAAAAAAACTAAAATTAAATTTTATAGATATAGATAATGAGATTGAAAATAAAGTGGGTACAACCATAAGCAAAATGTTTGAGGATAAAGGTGAAGATTTTTTTAGAAAAGTTGAAGAGAAAGTAACGCTAAAAAATTTAAAACTACACTCCTCTGTGATTTCTCTTGGTGGTGGAGCTTTCATGAATGAAAATATTAGAAAAGAAGTTTTAAAAAGTCATATATCGTTTTGGCTAAACTGGAATAATAATATTTTGTTAGGGAGATTAAAAAATAGTAAAAAAAGACCTATTGCGATAAACTCATCAGATGATCAAATAATTGATTTAATTCAAAAACGCTCTAACGTCTATGCACAAGCTTTATTTGAGATTAAATGTGATAACTTAACTAAAAATGAAATAGTTAATAAAATAATTAAAATTTATGAGTCAAATTAAATTAAATATAGTAACAAAGACCCAGAAATATCCCATCTATATTGGAAAAAAAATATCTGCAAATATTTCTCAAATTACAAAATCTAACTCAATTAGATTTAATAGATATCTTTTAGTTGTAGATAGTAATGTTCCTAAAAAATTTGTTTCAATAATTAAAAAATCCTTAAAAAATAAAATGAGTTATATCCATTATTTTAAAGCCAATGAATTAAACAAGAATATGAGTAGTGCTAATAAGATTTTAGAAATTTTGTTAAATAAAAATTTTTCAAGAGATGACTGTTTAATATCCATTGGAGGAGGAATTACAGGAGATATAAGTGGTTTTGCTGCAAGTCTTTTCAAGAGGGGGCTTAAGTTTATAAACATACCAACTACTCTTTTGTCTCAAGTTGACTCATCAATTGGTGGTAAGACAGGGGTAAATACTAAATATGGCAAAAATCAAATTGGAAGTTTTTACCAACCCAATCTTGTTATTTCTGACACTCAATTTTTAAAAACATTACCTAAGAGGGAGATAGTTTGTGGATATGGAGAAATTTTAAAACATTCAATTATTGGGAATAAAAAATTTTATAATTTTTTAAACAACCATAAAAACAAAATTTTAAAGCTTACTTCTCCGTTTCTTGAAAAGGCTATTCATGAAAGTTGTAAAATTAAAAAAGCTGTTGTTCAAAAAGATGAAAAAGAAAAGGGTTTAAGAAAAATTTTGAATTTTGGTCATTCGTTTGCTCATGCTTATGAAGCAACATTGGGATTTAGTAAAAAGCTAAATCATGGGGAAGCCGTAATACTTGGAATGAAAACTGCACTAAATTTTAGTCTTAAAACGAAATTAATGAATAAAAGAGAGTATTATTCAATTATAGATCATATTGATAATTCTGATTTACCATCTTCTGTAAGTAAATTTTTCAGTCCAAAAGATGTAAACAAAATTTTAAGCTTTATGGCAAAAGATAAGAAAAATATATCAAACAATATTAATTTGGTCTTACTCAAAAAAATTGGAACTCCAGTAATTAATAAAGAATATTCAAAAAAAAAATTAGGTTTATTTTTAAAAAATTTTTTAAGAGATTAAGATTTGTATTGAATGAATAGCCTCTTTTATTTCTTTATCTAAAATTTTGTAAATTTTCTTATTACTTTCTATCTTATTCATGATTTTGAGTTCACTTGAAATTAAACTTATTTTTAAATGAAATTTACCCTCTTGATTACCAGGATGATTTTTATGAAGAAAAGATTTATCCTCGATTTTAATACTTTCAATATTTATATTATTTTGCAATTTTTTTTTTACAATTGCAATTAAGTCATTTATATCCATAAGTAATATTTATTATATATCATGAAAAATATTTGTGACTGGAATAATTGTAATGAAATTGGTGAATATAAAGCACCAGTTGAAAAAGATAATAGTAAAAAATTTAGAATGCTATGTCTTGAGCATGTAAAAGAATTCAATAAAAATTGGAATTACTTTTCAGGTATGAATGATGACCAGGTAATGGATTTTTTAAAATCTGACATGATATGGCACAAGCCTACTCAGAGTTTTAGCTCTTCAGATAATTTTTTTAAAGTTCTTTGGAATACAACTTTAAAAGATGAATTAGATAAAGATAAAATAAATGGTGATTATGATCATATGCGTCAATTTAAATTTGACCACAAAGACATCAAAGCGTTTGGTATTCTTGGTATTTCAGTGGGTCTAAAGTGGAAGAAAATACAGGATAAATTCAAAGTGCTTGTGAAAAAATTCCACCCTGATATGAATTCTGGTAACAAAAAATTCGAGGAGAAACTTAAATTAATAACTTTAGCTTATACTCAGCTTAAAAATACTTATAGAGATAAAATTGACACCAAATCTTGACATAAAACCTGACATTAAAGTGTCTTTGAAACAAACATTTGGAATAGATTCAGAAATGGAAGTAGACGCATTTTCAAAAAAAAATGACTATGTTCCTGAAATTGATAAAAGTTATAAATTTGACAGAGATACTACACTGGCAATCATCTCTGGATTTTCATTTAACAAAAGAGTATTGGTTCAGGGTTATCATGGTACAGGTAAGTCTACTCACATTGAGCAGATAGCTGCTAGACTTAATTGGCCATGTATTCGTGTAAACCTAGATAGCCATGTTAGCCGAATAGATTTAATCGGAAAAGATGCGATAGTTTTAAAAGAAGGTAAGCAAGTCACTCAATTTAATGAGGGAATTTTACCATGGTCTATCCAAAATCCAGTCGCTCTAGTATTTGATGAATATGATGCAGGAAGACCTGATGTTATGTTTGTGATTCAGCGAGTTTTAGAAGCTGAAGGTAATTTTACGTTGTTAGATAAAAATAAAGTAATAAAGCAAAATAAATTTTTTAGATTATTTGCAACGTCAAATACTGTAGGTTTAGGAGATACCAGTGGTCTTTACCACGGTACTCAACAAATAAACCAAGGTCAAATGGATAGATGGAATATAGTAACTACACTAAATTACCTTAGTCTTGATAGAGAAATGGATATTGTATTAGCTAAAAATAAAAATTTAAATAATTCAAAAGGGAAAGAAATTGTTTCCAACATGATCAAAGTAGCCTCTTTAACACGAAAAGGTTTTATTGCAGGGGATATTTCAACAGTTATGAGTCCAAGGACTGTTATGCACTGGGCAGAAAATTCAGAGATCTTTAAAGATATTGGTTACGCTTTTAGAGTAACCTTTCTGAATAAATGTGATGATATAGAGAAAAATACGATCGCAGAGTATTATCAAAGATGTTTTGGTGAAGAATTGCCTGAATCATTGATAAATATTCAAATTTAAATGAGTGGGGATAGCAATTTAAAAGAAAAATTTAGGATTGCATTAACTTCAACTGCAAAAGTTATATCTGATGACTTTGATTTAAATAAAAAAGAGTCAAAAAAAAATAAATCTAAAGATATAAGTTCTATAGAAATTGATAACATAAACAGTCCAAGTGATTTTATAAGATTGCGAGCAGAAACAGACTCTTCTGCATTGAAGAAAAAGTTTTCTAATGATGATATTTATAAAAAAAATTTGCCAGGGAATAATTCTTCTAGATCCCTTTATAATATCGCAGAAAAAATAAGATATGAGGCGTTAGGTGGTCAAATGCTAAAAGGAATAGAAAAGAATTTTCATGAAAATTACTCTCAAGTAATTAGTCAAAAACGTAGAGATCAATTAAAAACTAAAGAAGATGTTACTGTTTCTGAAGCATTTGAACTTTACATGCTTAAAAATTTTCATAAAGTTAAGCTTAATCCATTAACCTCAAAAATGCTTAATTTTTGGGAGAAAGACTTTGAAAAATCTATAGAAAAACATAAAGAATTTTTAATGGATAATCTTGAAGATCAAAATACTTATAGCTCTCGTTTTTCTAAAATTTTCGATGAAATGGACATTTTTCAAAGTGAGGAAGACCAAAAAAATGAGGAAAATCAAGATCAAGGGCAAGACAATCCCTCAAATGATGATCAAAATAATGACAATGAGGATAACAAGGATGAAAATAAGGATCAGGAAGCTCAAGCAACTTTAGATGCAGATTATGAGGTTGATGAATTTAATTTAGATGAGCAACTATCAGAAATAGAGTCAAAAGAACAAAGCACAGAGCAAATTTTAAAAAAGAATATTGATAATCTAAATCTTGATTATAAAATCTTTACCACCCAATTTGATGAAATTGTAAAAGCAGAAAACCTAGAAGATGCAGATGAAGCAATTAAACTGAGAAAAAGCTTAGACCAACAATTAATAGGTTTTCAAGATATTATTACAAAACTAGCTAATAAATTACAAAGACAGTTGCTAGCAAAACAAAACAGAGCGTGGGATTTTGATTTAGAGGAAGGATTGCTAGATAGTTCAAAACTGCCAAGAATAATAATGGATCCTTACAACTCTTTGTCATTTAAAAAAGAAAAAGATTTAGATTTCAAAGATACTGTTGTAACATTGTTAATTGATAACTCTGGCTCGATGAGAGGAAGACCTATTACAATAGCTGCAATTTGTGCAGATATTTTATCCAGAACTCTTGAGAGATGTTCTGTTAAAGTTGAAATTTTAGGCTTTACCACTAAAAACTGGAAAGGTGGTCAGTCAAGAGAAACTTGGGCGAAAAATTCTAAACCAAAAGCTCCTGGTAGATTAAATGATTTAAGACATATAATTTATAAGGGTGCTGATACTCACTGGAGACAGGCAAAAAATAACTTGGGGCTGATGCTTAAAGAGGGTCTGCTAAAAGAAAATATTGATGGAGAAGCAATATATTGGGCATACAGTAGAATTAAAAAGAGAAAAGAAGAGAGAAAAATTTTAATGGTTATTTCAGATGGAGCTCCAGTCGATGATTCAACTCTTTCTGTTAACTCGGGTGATTTCCTTGAAAAGCATCTTAAAAAAATAGTTAAATATATTGAAAATAAGTCTGATATTGAAGTTTTAGCAATAGGAATAGGTCATGATGTATCTAGATATTATGATAAAGCGATTAAGATTACTGATGTTAATGAATTAGGAGACGTAATGATTTCACAATTAAGTTCTCTTTTTGATACCAAAAAAAAATATCATTAAATATTAAATAAATCTGAATTTCGCCAATTAATTATAACTTCTGCTCCACTCCTAGTTTTAGAGTTTCTAAAATTTAATGAAGCAAAATTTTTTTCTAATAAAGTTTTACCAATAAATAATCCAAGTCCTAACCCTGTTTTAGATTTTTCTTCAAAATTACTTGTTTTTAAATAAGGCTCTCCAATTTTAGGCAGAATGTCTCTTGGATATCCATCCCCATCATCTTCTATTGTTATTTCGGTCATCTCACTATCACTTTTCAGATTTATAAAAATTTTGTCTCTCGAAAACTTATTGGCGTTTCCAATAAAATTTCTTAAACCATATACAATCTCAATAGATTTGGTTATTTTTTTTGGATTAGAATCTTGGTCAAAATTAAAAACAAAATTTTTATTACTTATTTCTCTAAAAGAGGAAATAATTTCTGACAAATATTCTCTTACCGTAAGATCTTTATCTATAAAGTCATCTTCCTCAACTGGGTTTAAACTCAAACGTTTTAGAATTTCGTTACATCTTTCTACCTGACTATTCAACAACTCTAAATCTTTTTCAAATTCTTTGTTATTCTCCAATTGTTTAGTTAAGTCTTGAGTAATTATTTTAATTGTAGAAAGTGGAGTACCTAAAGAGTGCGCAGCTGCAGCAGCTTGACCACCTAACGACAATAATTCATGTTCTTTTGCCATAACCTCTTCCATTTTTGATAATGCATCTTTTCTTAAGCGAGATTGTGATCCAAATGTCATTGCAAAATAGTTAAGAAAAACTAAAGCGATAATTAGAGCAATTGGTATAGAAAAGTAATAATAGGGACTTACGTGAAAATGATCACTTAAAGGTGAGGGTAAATCTGTAGAATAAAAAGTAAGAATTATAATGGTAAGCCCAGTCAAACATACTAGTAATGAGTTAGTTTTGAAACTTAAATTTGATGAAGAAAATACACTTGGAATTAACAAAAATATAACAAAAGGATTAGCAATACCTCCCGTTAAATAAAGTAAAGTACTTAATTGAATTATATCAATAAATAAAAAAACAAAAGCAGACCTATCAGATAGTTGGGTTTTATTATAAACATAAATTAAATAAAAATTACTAAGAACACCAAAAATTATTATTAGATTTGATAATATAAAATTAAATTCAAAATTTAAAATTAAATATACAAAGTTAACAGCTATTAGTTGGCCAATGATTCCAATCCATCTTAAAGTTATATAAGTAGATTTTTTAAAGGAGTATTGTTTTGAAGTTTCAAAAAACTTCATTTCTATATATCGAGATTCTGAACATTAATTGCATTAGAAACAATAAAATCCTTTCTCAATGCGACGTCGCTGCCCATAAGTGTATGTATTAAACTTTGGTCTTTTTTAAGATCTTTAGAATATTGTACTTGAAGTAAATTTCTAGTTTCTGGGTCAAGTGTGGTACTCCACAGTTCTTCAGGATTCATTTCTCCTAAACCTTTAAATCTTTGGATATTCATTTTGGACTTTTCTAGATCCAAAGCTTTTGTAAATTCTTTAGTTCCTTTTTTTATTTTCTTAATTTCTTTGTTATTGTTTAAAATATAATCTTCTAATTCTTTTTCATCTTTAATATAGATGCCTTTAGTTCCTTTATTAATTTTAAATAATGGTGGTTGAGCTAAATATATATGTCCATTTTCAATTAATTTATTAAATGGTTCGTTATTAAAAAAGGTTAATAATAAAGCTCTAATATGTGAACCATCCACATCAGCATCTGTCATAATTATTATTTTACCATATCTTAAATCTTTTAAATCTATTTCTTCTGCTTTGGGGTCTAAGCCTAGTGCATTAATTAATGTCACTATCTCGTTTGAAGATATCATTTTTGATAAAGCCTTAGTCCTTTTATCTGATCCATTGCCTTTACCATTTTTTTTAGCTGTTAAATCCTCAACATATGTATTCAAAATCTTACCTCTAAGAGGCAAAACTGCTTGATTTGACCTATTTCTTCCCTGTTTTGCTGAACCACCAGCTGAATCCCCCTCAACAATAAACAATTCTGTTCCTTCTTGTTTTCCTATTTGGCAATCCGCTAATTTTCCAGGAAGACCACTCAATTCAAGAGCTCCTTTTCTTCTAACGTTTTCTCTTGCTTTTCTTGCAACATCTCTTGCCATTGCTGCTTGAATGATTTTAGATAGAATTATTTTCGCAACAGTTGGATTTTGATCAAACCATGTTGATAATTTTTCATTTACTACTGTTTCTACAATCATTCTCACTTCAGAAGAGACTAACTTGTCTTTGGTCTGAGATGAAAATTTAGGATCAGGAATTTTAGTTGATAAAACACATGTTAGACCTTCTTTTATATCATCTCCAGAAATAGCTAATTTGTTTTTTTTAAGCAAATTATGCTCATTAGCATATTTGTTAACAACTCTAGTTAATGCGCTTCTGAATCCTAATAAATGTGTTCCACCATCTTTTTGATAAATATTATTTGTATATGGAAAAATTTCCTCACTATAGCCAGCATTCCATTTTAAAGAACACTCTATTTCGATACTATTTTTTTTTCCTTCTATGTAAATTGGTTTTCTAAATAAATCATTTCCATTTTTATTTTGTAGTTTTTCTCTTTTATCATCTAAAAAGTCTACAAACTCTATTATACCTCCATCAAACTTAAATTCAGATGTTTTTTCTTTTTTTAAGCTAGCATCAATAAAAATGATTTTAATTCCTTTATTTAGGAAGGCTAACTCTCTCATTCTTTTTATTAAAATATTTGCACTAAATTTAACTGAAGAAAAAATTTCAGTAGATGGTAAAAAAGTAATTTTGGTTCCAGTTTGCTTTGATTTTCCGATTGCTTTTAATGGTGCCTTTGCTTCACCATTTTCAAATTCTATAAAATATTTTTTATTATCTCTGTTAATCTCTAATTGCAGTTTTTTAGATAGTGCATTTACAACTGAAACACCAACTCCGTGTAAGCCTCCTGATACTTTGTATGAATCATGATCGAACTTTCCCCCTGCATGAAGCTGAGTCATAATAACTTCTGCTGCAGATTTTTTTTCAGTTTTGTGGATATCTATAGGTATTCCTCTACCATCGTCACCAACAGTTACTGTTCCATCTGAATTAATTTGAACATTTATATTTTTGCAATAACCTGCTAAGGCCTCGTCTATAGAATTATCTACAACTTCATAGACCATGTGG
>CABYOP010000020.1 GCA_902520645.1 uncultured Pelagibacteraceae bacterium
CTACAAGTCAAAGATTCAAAAGCAATAATAGATATTTTTGCACTCTTATTTCCTACAAGAATTCTTTTAATTTCGTCAGCTTGAGTACTTAAAGCACTGAGGAAAAAAAATATTGAAATTATTAAAATTTTTTTCATTTTTTTTTAAACACTTTAGTTAGTTCTAATAATGATTGTTTAATTTTTTCATTTTTAACATCACTGATTTTGTCTTTATATCTATTTATTGTCACATTTTTCTCATTAATTTCTAGTTTAGGGGAAACTTTTTGTTCATCATCAAAACTGATGAATTTAAGTTTCTCAACAACTTCATAACCAAAATAAGCATTCATCTTATTTAAAATATCTTTTTTAGAATATTCTATGTCAACTTCGTGGCCCCTTTTGACCATTATCACTAATGTACTTACACCAAATTTATTTGAACTTTTAAATGTTTTTGGATAGCAGCACTTGAATAACTCTTCACCCACAAGGTATTTCCAATTACTCAGGGTTTCTGAATAAATATGACCTTTTTTATTAATAATCCTTTTTACATTTTTTGGTAAAGTGTCTTTAAAAGATCTTAAGCCTTGAATGGAGACATTTCTCTGCTTAGTATTATTTTTAAATTGCATATGAAAGATCAAATAATAGCAAATAAAATTCTTAATTGGTATGACATAAATAAGCGAGTTTTACCCTGGAGAAAAAAAGTCTCTGATAAAAAAAAGCAATATTACACATTAGTTAGTGAATTTATGTTACAGCAAACTCAGGTAGCAACAGTAATCCCTTACTTTAATAGATTTATAAAAAATATTCCTGACTTAGAGACTTTAGCAAATTTCGAAAATCAAAAACTGACTAAGCTTTGGGAGGGGCTTGGTTATTATTCTAGGGTTAGAAACTTAAAAAAAACTGCTTTATTAGTTATTAAAAAATTTGATAAAAAACTTCCAAGAAACTATTTAGATTTAAAATCTCTTCCAGGAATTGGTGATTACACTGCGAGTGCAATATCAGCTATAGCTTTTAATAAACGCATTATCCCTTTAGATGGAAACATTGAAAGAGTTCTTAAAAGATATTTATATTTAAAAAAAGAAAATGAAATTAATAAAGAGAACTTAATTGAGAAAAAAAAAATCTTTGGGTATTCAAATAGGGCAAGTGATTATGCTCAGGCTTTAATGGAACTAGGAGCTTTAATTTGCAAACCGAATAATCCTCATTGTGAACAATGTCCAATTTCAAGTAAATGTATTGCTTTAAAAAAAAAAGATTTCTTACTTACTAAAATAAAAAAAAAGAATAATAATAAATATTATTTATTAAAAGTTTATAAAGATAAAAGTAAATATCTTTTGATTAAAAATACTCAATTTAATTTTTTGAAAAATTTTAGTATTTTTCCTATGCAGGAATTATCAAAGCCCATAAGATCAACTGATATAGTTAATTTTAAGATGTCTAATATGAATATGAATATAAAAATTGAGTATAAGAATAAACCAGTTCTATTCCCAACCTCCCATTGGATCGATCCCAAGAAGTTAAAAAACTATACATTGCCAACTTTTACAAAAAGAATTGTTAGATACCTAGAAAGTAATAAATGAAAAAAATTGGAATTATAGGAGCAGGAATTTCAGGTTTATTTATTGCTAATTTATTTAAAGAAAATCCCAATTATCAAGTGACAATATTTGAAAAAAAGCACTCAATAGAGTTAGAAGAGGGATATGGAATTCAACTTTCAACCAATAGTATCAAGCTTTTAAACAAAATTGGATTTAATGAAATAGAAAAGAAGGAAAAGTTTAATCCTGAAAAAATTGATTTTTATGAGATTAAAAATCAAAAAAAAATATCTGATTTGAATATTTCTGAATATAATTCTGAAGATTTTAAATACACCACAATGAAAAGATCTGTATTAGTTGAATTTTTAAAAAATAGACTAGATGAGCAGGTTGTAAAATTTGAACATAACATTGAGAAAATCGAAAAAAAAAATGATCAAATAAATTTAACTTTTAACAAAAATCAAAATTTTATTTGTGACCATCTAATTATATCTGATGGTATTTTTTCTAAAGGAAAATCCTTAATTTCCAATAATCAAGTTCAACCAACTTATAATAATTGTATTGCAATTAGAGGTAAAATCCCACGGGCTAACTTAATTAGTTTAAATGAAATGAACATTTCTTTATTTGTAGGTCCTGATTTTCATTATGTTATTTATCCAATTGATAATAGTGGTGTAGAATTGAATTTTATTGGAGTTTTAAAGCATCAACTTACAGCAAATGAGCTTAAAAACTATGGCCTTTTTGAAGAAAAAGTTTTTATCAATGAAATTAAAAATAAATTACAAAATAAAATTTCTTCTTCAATTTTAAATAACCTAAATAATATAAAGTGCTTCCCAGTTTTTGTTAGTAAAGATTTTCATAAATCAGATGAAAATATTCATCTTGTTGGAGACGCCTTTTTTGCCTTTCCACCTTCTTTTGCACAAGGAGCCTCACAATCTATTGAAGGTGCATCAGAACTATTTGAAAGCATAATAAGTAGCAGAACTGATTATTATATTAATAGAGTTTCAAGAATAAAAATGATTAATAATAGATCAAAACTAAATCAATTTGCTTTTCATGTATCAAATCCAATTATTGTGTTCTTTAGGAATATGGGATTAAAAATATTAACTAAAAACAAAAAATTCTTAGAAAATTATTTAGGAAAAATTTACAATAATTAATTTTTTGAGATTAATCTTTGTCTCAAGTAGTCTATTGGATATATTCTGCCATTAATATCACAATGCCAATACGTCCATCCATTGCAACTTTCAGCACCTAAAATAGTAGCTGCAACTTTATGAATAGAGCCCTCAGATTGGTTATGCTTTATACTTCCATCAGCTAAAATTTTTGCATTAATTTTTTTCTTATTATCAAAAATGTTAGTACCTGGCTTAATTATTCCAAGTTCCACTAATGATCCAAATGGTATTCTAGGTTTTGATCTATTATTTTTAAGAGTATCAAGTAAATCATCTTCAATAGGTTTTGCATTTTTAATTCTTTTTTTCGCAGCTTTGAAATAATTTTTTTCTTTTTCTATACCAAAATAATTCCTACCAAGTTTTTTCGCAACGGTTGCTGTTGTGCCTGAGCCTAAAAAGGGGTCTAAAATCATGTCATCTTTATTCGAAGATGCCAACAAAACTCTATGAAGTAAAGCCTCTGGTTTTTGAGTTGAATGCACTTTTTTGCCATTTTTCTTCAATCTTTCTGAACCACTGCAAATTGGAAGGTCCCAATTTGATCTCATTTGTAAATCATCATTCAAACATTTTAGTGATTGATAATTAAATGTATATTTTGATTTTTCACTTTTAGATGCCCAAATCAAAGTTTCATGAGCGTTGGTAAATCTTGTTCCTCTAAAATTTGGCATTGGATTATTTTTATTCCAAATTACATCGTTTAAAATCCAAAATCCTAAATTTTGAATTGCAGTTCCTACTCTAAAAATATTGTGATAACTTCCAATAACCCAAATTGCTCCATCTTTTTTTAAAATTCTTTTACATTCTGATAACCACTCATATGTAAACTCATCGTATTTTTTGAAATTTTCGAATTGATCCCATTTGTCATTTACAGCATCTACTTTAGATCTGTCTGGTCTTACCAATTCGCTTTTTAATTGAAGATTGTATGGTGGGTCTGCAAAAATTAAATCAAAAGTTTCACGTGGAATTTTTTTTAGTTCTTCGAGACTATCTCCGTTAATAATTTTATTTTTGAAATCAGTTTTCATTTTTAAAAAATAATTAGACTCCAAATGGATTCCACGGTCAACCTGAGATTGAAATATTTAGACTCGTTTTGTGTGGCTAAAATTTAAGATAACTAGATATTGTGTTTCTTAAGTTTTGATATTGGTGAGAATGTTTTTCTATGATGCTTGTTAATACCAAGCTTTTTTATTGCCTTTAAATGCTGATTAGTTCCATACCCAAAATTTTGATCCCAATGATATCCTTTGTTCTTCTTTGCTAATGTTTTTATAAAATTATCTCTAGTTACTTTAGCAATAATGGATGCTGCTGAAATAGAGGGTATTTTTTGGTCACCTTTTACTATTCCTCTTAAGTTGTAATTTTTTAAATCTGGTAATTTATTTCCATCTATTAAAACTTGTGAAGGTTTTTTTTTAAGTTTTTTTATTGCTCTTTTCATGGCAAGTAAACTCGCTTGAAGAATATTTATTCTATCTATTTCTTTAACAGAGGCTTTACCAGTAGCCCAAATAGAATTTTTTTTGATGTATTTAAATAAAATTTCTCTTTTTTCCTTAGTTAGTGTTTTAGAGTCTTTAAGTATTTTAGAATTAACTGATTTATTCAAAATAACAGCTGCTGCATAAACTGGTCCAATTAAACTTCCTCTACCAACTTCGTCTACACCTGCGATTATTTTCATTAAACTGTTAAATTTAAGTCTTTTATCTTCTGTCTTATTTTTTTTAGATCTTCCCATGAGTATTTCTTATTCTCTGGGAATCTTATCAAATATGAAGGATTAAAAGTTATCATCAAAGGATAGGTTCGACCATTAAGTATGACGTCCTTCCATTTTCCTCTTTCACTTGAAATTTTACCATTAATTCCTGTAACAGCCTCCATAGCAGTACTACCCATTAAAATAACAATTGTTGGCTCAATTATCGATATATGCTCTTTTAAAAACACAGAATATCTTTTGATTTCTACTGACGTTGGTTTTCTGTCTTCTGGAGGTCTAAAATTTATTGAATAAGTACAATAAATATTTTTTCTTTTTATCTCGATAGCCAGCAGCATTTTATCAAGGAGCTCTCCAACTTCGCCCATAAAAGTATTAGCATTACTGTCTTCTTCTAAACCTGGGGCTTCACCAATTAACATTATAGGACTATTAATATTTCCATCTCCTAGAATTAAATTTCTTGAATTTTCTTTCAATTTACAATTTTCAATTGAATTGATTTGTTTTTTTAGTTTTAGCAGTAACTCATTCTTATTTTTTGACTGATTATCATCAAGTTTTGCATCATTGTTAATAAATCTGTTTATAGGTTTATTAGTAAAAACAAAGTTTGGTTCAATTGTATTAATCAATTCTTCCCTAAATTTGTCATTTTGATTTATTACTTTTTTAGTCATACAATGTCTAAATGTTAAAAAATTTAATAAAACTAATATTCATTTTTGGTTTATTCTATCAGACACCCATATATTCTAAAAGTACTAGTTTTAATGACTTTAATTCTAGAGATTTATCAAATTATTTTTCAGGGATTATTGCGTATGAAAATCAAAATAATTCTAAAGCATTAAAATTTTTTAACCTTTCAAAAGTTTTACTTAACAAACATGACTCATATTTAAAAAGGTACGTAAATTCATTAGTTTTAGACAATAAAATTCTGCAAGCAATTAATGTGATTAAAAACAATGGCAATAAAGACAATGCTGATTTTTATGACGCTTACTTAATTTTAATTATTGATAGTTTAAAAAAAAATAATTTTGATGAGGCCGATGAATATTTAACTCAAAGTCTAAAATTTCAAGATCAAAATAGAATAAACTTGGTTATTTTTGAGACTTTAAAACAATATATCTACACTTTTAATAATAAAAAAATTTTAAATAATAAAAAAAATTTTGGAAATTTGTCTTTAATAGCGGAAACTTTTCAAAGATGTTATTTAAACGATGAAAAGACTGGAGCTTATTTTCTTAATTTAATTAATAGTCAAGAAGGAGATTATTCTAGATATATCTTTTTTTACCTTAATTATTTAATTGATAAAAATAAAATAAATGCAGCAGAAAATGTGGTTAGTCAATTTGATTATATGAACTCAACCATTTTATTATCCCAAAGTAAAAGTTGGGTAGAGAATAAAAAATTTAAGGAATTTAATAAAATTTTTTCATGTCAAAATCACAAAGATGTTGTTTCCGAATTTTTATTTTTGGTGTCCAATCTTTATTCATCCCAAGATAATTTTGAGAAATCTAATTTTTATTTAAATTTATCAAATTATTTAAATCCAAATTTTGAGTTTAATTTATCTTTGGTTGCAGAAAACTATTATTTAAATGAAGAATTTAATAAAGTTAAAAAAATCATTACAAAATTTAATAAAAAAGATGAGTTTTATTATTGGTTTAGATTAAAAAAAGAAGCTCAAATAATTGTTGAGGAACAAGATTACGACAATGCAATAAAGTTTATTACTGCAAAGTTTAATCAAATAGATAATCCAAACATAAAAATGCAATTTGATATTGCAAATTTTTATAAAAATTCAAAAAATTATGAAAAAGCAATTGAATATTACTCTCAAATTATTGAAACATTAGATGATCAATCTGAACTTAAAGCAGATTTATTTTACCGAAGAGGGGGGAGCTATGAGAGGTTAGGAGATTATAAAAAAGCAGACGAAGATTTACTTAATTCGCTACAAATAAATCCTGATGATGCTTATGTTCTTAATTATTTAGCATATTCGTGGCTAGAACGTGATTATAAAATTGATGAATCAATGGAAATGTTGAAAAGGGCATACGAGTCAAAAAGTAATGATCCTTATATCATCGATTCAATTGGATGGGCTTATTATCTTATAGACGATTACATTGAGGCTGAAAAATATCTTAAAAGGGCAGTGGAGTTGATGCCTGAGGATCCAATAGTAAACGATCATTACGGAGATATATTGTGGAAATTAAATCGCAAAATACAAGCAAGATACTTTTGGAATAATGTCTTAAAGTTTGATGATACTGAAGACAATATGAGGAATAAAATAAATATTAAAGTAATTGAAGGCCTTAAAAATTCCTAAATGAGGAATAATTATCTTAAATCTTACGCTAAAATTAATTTAGCATTAAATGTGACAGGAAAAAGAAACTCAATGCATAAAATTGAGAGCATTATTTCATTTATTGACTTACACGATTTGATCTCTATTCAAAATATAAAGTCCAATAATCACAAAATTTTTTTTTATGGAAAATTTTCAAAGAATATAAAAAGAGAAAACACAGTTCAAAAGTTACTAGATTTACTCGATAGATCCAATTTATTAAAAAATAAAAAATTTAAAATAAGTATTAAAAAAAATATCCCACAAGAGGCTGGACTTGGTGGTGGGTCCATGAATGCAGCAGCGATATTAAATTTTTTTATAAAAAAAAAAATTATAAAACTCACAAAAATAAATATAGAAAAACTATGTAATTCAATTGGATCTGATGTGATATTAGGAATAAATTTTTCTAGTTCTATCTTGAAATCAAACAATCAAATTAAAAAATTCACAAAGTGTCCTAAATATAATACTTTATTGGTTAAACCTAACTTTGGATGTTCTACAAAAAAAATATACTCTGGAGTTAGAAAGTTCACTAAACCAAACCTCAATTATCCAAAAAAACAAATGTTCAGTTCAAACTATTTAATTCAGCAAGTTAATGCTCTTGAGAAAATAGCGTTTTTAAAATACCCGCGACTAAAAAACATAAAGTTATTTTTGAAAAACCTTAATAGTCCTTTATTTGTTAGGATGACTGGTTCAGGATCAGCTATTTGTGCTTATTATCAATACTCAAAAGATTGTAAGTTGGCGAAGATACAGTTTAAAAGAAAATTTAAAAATTATTGGTGCAATGTATCAAAAACTATATAAATTTTGATTTTTTGTGCTATATGAAAACAATATTGGGGCGTAGCCAAGCGGTAAGGCACTGGTTTTTGGTACCGGCATCCTAGGTTCGAATCCTAGCGCCCCAGCCATATATGGATAAATTTTTAGATAAAATATTTTTTAGATCAAGAAATCTTGATTACATAAGTCAAAACATAAAAAAAATTACCCAACAAACTTCAGCTCACAAAGTATTTGAAGCTATAAACAATTTTAACGAAACTAGTGAAGTTAGATATGTTGGTGGATGTATTAGAAAGATTATAAAAAAAGAAGAAGTTGATGATATAGACTTAGCCACAAACTTAATACCCACAGAGGTTTGTGATGCACTCAAAAAAAATAATATCAACTTTAATGAAACAGGAATAGACCATGGAACAATTACTGCAATTATAGGTGATCAAAAATATGAAATCACCACTCTTAGAAAAGATGTTTCAACAGATGGAAGGCATGCTAAAGTTGAATTTTCGTTAGACTGGAAAGATGATTCTAATCGTAGAGATTTCTCTATTAATGCAATTTATTCTGACAAAGATGGAAATTTGTTTGATCCACATTATGGTAAAAAAGACCTAGAAAGTGGAACTGTAAAATTTATAGGAAATCCAGAGGAAAGAATTCAAGAGGATTACTTAAGGATATTAAGATACTTACGTTTCTTTTTAAATTATTCTAATAACAAACATGAGCTAGAAATTTTTAGAACTATTAAAAGAAATATTGGAGGAATTTCAAAACTTTCTTCTGAAAGACTAGTAGAGGAATTTAAAAAATTAACAAAATCAGATGGGTTTATTAAATTATTTAAGGATAAAGAAAGCCTTGAGTTAATAGAGATAATTTTCCCTCAATTTAAAAACCTTCAAAGTTTTCAAAAGTTAAATGCATACGCACAGAAAAATTTATCTAAAATTGATTTTATTTTATTGATTTCATTATTAATTATTGATGGAACTGATAATGCAGATTATTTTTTATATAAATTTAAAATTTCTAATAAAGATCAAAAAAGAATAAAATTTGTTGATAATTTTTATAAGCAAAAAGTAAATATCAATCATTTTACTGAAAAAAATTTGAACAAAATTTTTTATTTTAATGGCAGGCAAGCTGTAACTGATATTATTAGTTTTAAGTTATTTTTTTCAAAAAAATTAGAAAAAAAACTGGTTAAATTACTTGATTTTTATAATAACAAAAATTTGCCAACCTTACCTGTTGGGGCAAATATTCTTATGTCAAAGTACAATATCCCTGAAGGCAAAGTTTTAGGAAACAAATTGAAGATGATAGAAGAAATTTGGGTTCAAAACGGTTTTCAAATTTCAGATAAACAAGTTCAAAAAATTGCTAAAGGTTAAATATATTTTACGTCTTTAATCTCAAAATTTTTCACTCCTGATGGAGTAGTAATTTCAACTAAATCATTTTTATTTTTACCAATTAAACCCTTACTGATAGGAGATTGAAAAAAAATTAATTTTTGTTTTAAATCAGCCTCATCTTTACCAACAATTTTATAATTTATTTTTTCCCCAGTATCTAAATCTTCAAGATAAACAGTAGAACCAAAAATTACTTTACCGTCATTATTTAATTTAGTTACATCAATTACGTTTGCTCGTGCAATTATGTCGTTGATCTCTGTTATTCTTCCTTCACTATGTGATTGTTCCTCTTTTGCAGCATGATACTCAGCATTTTCTTTTAAATCTCCGTGAGATCTAGCGTCAGCAATTGCAGCTACTATTTGAGGTCTTTTTTTTTCCTTTAAATAAATTAATTCCTCTTTTAATTTATTGAGACCATTTAGTGTTATTGGTTCTTTATCCATTTTCTTATTTCCATTTTGCAATTGGAGGTAAGGACATTAGGATTCCCTCTACATTACCACCAGTTTGAAGTCCAAATTTTGTTCCTCTATCATACAGTAAGTTAAATTCTGCATAACGACCTCTTTTAATATACTGTTTCTCCTTATCTTTCAAAGTCCATTTTTTTGATATTTTTTTTCTTATAATATTATTAAATAACATTTGAAATGTTACACCTACATCTCTTACAAATTTAAAATCTTTTTCGAAGTTATCTTTTTTATAATCAAAAAAAATACCTCCTATTCCTCTTGTCTCATCTCTATGCGGTAAATAAAAATATTCATCACACCATTTTTTGTATTTGGCATAATATTTTTTATTATGTTGGTCACACATATGTTTTAATTTTTTGTGAAAATTGTTTTTTTCACTCTCATCTTTGATCGCTGGAGTAACATCCATGCCACCCCCAAACCAATTTTTTTTTGTACAAATGAACCTAGTATTAAAATGCATTGCTGGAATATGAGGATTTTGCATATGCATTACAATAGATATCCCTGATGCCCAAAAACTCGGATCTTTTTCAGCACCTAGAATATTTTTCTGAAATTTTTTTGGAAATTTTCCATATACTTTTGAGTAATTTACTCCGACTTTTTCAAATATTTTTCCATTACTTAAAATTCTGTATTCTCCACCTCCCTCATCTTTTTTATTATTTCTTTTCCAAGAAGTAGATTTAAATTTAAATTTGTTCCTCTCAAACTTGACGATGTCATCGCAAATCGCATTTTGTAATAGTTTAAACCAATTACTTGTTAGATCTTTTTTAATTTCTATGTCCATTTAAATTAATTTAATTTGTCTTAAACTTTCTGCCAAGACTATAGCAACAGATGAGGCAATATTTAGTGATCTAACTTTATCATTCATTGGGATCTTTAATCTATCTTTGATTAGTTTGTGAACCTTTTCAGGAACACCTGCACTTTCACGACCAAATAAAATTGTATCATCTGATTTAAACTTAAATTCAGTATAAGATATGGATCCCTTGGTTGTCATTAAAACAATTCTCTGATTCTGCTTTTTCTCAAAAAATTTCTCAGAGCTTTGATAAAATTCGATCTGTTCAAAGTCCATGTAGTCCATGACAACTCTCTTAAACCTTTTATCTGACAGTAGAAAACCACATGGCTCAATAATTTCCAGTTTTGCACCCAAACAAGCACAAGTTCTTATTATTGCTGCAGTATTTTGTGGAATATCAGGCTCATATAATGCAATTTTTGGCCCTGAAATAGCTGAATTCTGTGTCATTCTATCAGTAGTAAAATTAATATTTTATATTATATGAATTCGTATATTAAGTAATTTAAATCAAAACAGACAATATAAACAGTTACTAATCGTGTCAGATAAAAAACCAGAAAGAAGAGATTTCTTATTTACAGCCTCTTATGCTGTCGGAGCTGTTGGAGTTGCAGCAGTTGTTTGGCCATTAGTGGACCAAATGAATCCTGATGCGTCTGTAAAAGCGTTGGCTAGCACTGAAGTTGACGTTAGTTCTTTAAAGCCAGGTAATACAATTACCGTGCTTTGGAGAGGAAAACCAGTTTTTATAAGAAGGCGAACTCAGAAAGAAATAGCCGAGGCAAGATCTGTTAAAATGGAAGATTTGATTCACCCAGAAAAGGATGAAGACAGAGCAAAAAATCCTGAATGGTTAGTGATGTTAGGTGTATGTACTCATCTAGGATGTGTGCCTTTAAATGATAAAGGAGACTATGATGGATGGTTTTGTCCTTGTCATGGTTCACATTATGATACATCTGGAAGAATTAGAAAAGGCCCAGCGCCATGGAATATGGAAGTTCCAAAGTATGAATTTGTTAACGCTAACACAATTAAAATTGGATAAAATATATGAGTGATCACGAATACACACCCAAGTCAAGAGCAGGTAAATGGTTTAATGATAGATTGCCATTACTTACTTTGGCAAATCACTTAACTGATTATCCAACTCCAAAAAATTTAAACTACTGGTGGACATTTGGTGGAATTTTAACATTTTGTTTAATTACTCAAATTGTAACTGGGTTAACTTTAGCAATGCATTATATCGCTCATGCCGATATGGCATTTGAAAGTGTTGAACACATTATGAGAGATGTTAACTATGGTTGGTTAATTAGATATATTCACGCAAATGGTGCTTCCATGTTTTTCTTAGCAGTTTACATTCATATTTTCAGATCATTGTTTTACGGATCATATAAATCTCCAAGAGAAATCATTTGGATTATCGGAATAATTATTTACTTATTGATGATGGCAGCTGCATTCATGGGCTATGTTTTACCATGGGGACAAATGAGTTTCTGGGGAGCGACTGTAATAACAAACTTATTTAGTGCAATCCCATTTGTTGGAGAAGGTATAGTGACCTGGTTGTGGGGAGGATATTCCGTAGATAATCCAACTTTAACAAGATTTTTTACTCTGCATTATTTAATACCTTTTTTAATTTTAGGATTAGTGGTTTTACATATTTGGGCATTACATGTTCCTGGTAACAACAATCCTGTAGGAATAGATATTAAAAAACCATCAAAAGATACAGTTCCTTTTCATCCTTACATAGTAATTAAGGATGGATTTGCATTATTGATGTTTATGATTGTATTTGCTTTTTTTGTATTCTACGCGCCTAATATTTTAGGACATGCTGATAATTATATAGAAGCCAATCCATTAGTAACACCAGCGCACATCGTTCCTGAATGGTATCTACTACCTTTTTATGCAATTTTAAGGTCAGTTCCTGATAAGTTGCTTGGAGTTGTAGCTATGTTATCTGCAATTTTAATTTTAGCTGTTTTACCTTGGCTAGATACTTCAAAAATAAGATCAGCAGTATTTAGACCACTGTATAAGCAATTTTATTGGATACTAGTAGCTGACGTTTTAATATTAGGTTATATGGGTGCAATGCCTGCTGAAGGGCTTTACTTATTGATTGCAAGAGTTGCGACAGCTTATTATTTCCTTCATTTTTTAGTTATTTTACCAGTGCTAGGGTTAAAGGAGAGGACTATACCTTTACCATTAAGTATTACTGAACCTGTGCTTGGAGGGTCGCCTAATATGGCTATGGCTAAAAAAAAGGAAAGCAAATTAGAATAGTGAAAAAAATTTTTAAACTTTTTTCAATAATAATACTGTTATCCCTAAATAGTTATTCAGTAATCTCTGCAGAAAAAGTTGAGTACTTAAAAACTGATTGGAGTTTTAAAGGATTGTTTGGAAAATTTGATAGGGCTTCACTTCAAAGAGGATATCAAGTTTATACTGAAGTTTGTGCAGCCTGCCACTCAATGAAGTACTTAAGCTATAGAAATTTATCTGAAAAAGGTGGGCCTGAGTTTTCAGTAGCTCAAGCAAAAGCAATAGCTGCCTCATTTGAGGTAACAGATGGCCCAAATGCTGATGGTGAAATGTTTCAACGACCAGGAAAATTGTCGGATAAATTTGTGATGCCTTATGAAAATGTTAAGGCAGCCGAAGCAGCTAATGGTGGTGCATACCCTCCAGATATGTCGGTATTAGTAAAAGCTCGAGGAGGTGGAGTAGATTATATATACTCTTTATTACAAGGCTATGAAGAAGCTCCAAGTGGAATGATTTTAGACGATGGTGTTCATTACAATAAATACATGTACGGCAATAAAATTAAAATGTCAGCACCTCTGTCAGACGGAATTATTGAATATTCAGACGGAACTAACCCAAGTGTTGAACAAATGTCTAAAGATGTAACTACTTTCTTAATGTGGGCAGCAGAACCAAGCTTAGAAGCCAGACATCAAATGGGCTTTAAGGCAATAGTTTATCTTATAATTTTAACAATACTTGTTTATTTCAGTATGAAGAGAATTTGGTCACGTGTTAAATCGGAAGTTTAAAACGTCTCCATCTTTTACAATATAGTCCTTGCCTTCTAGTCTCATTTTACCATTAGTTTTAGAATTCACCCAGCCTTCATTAGCAATAAAATCCTCGTAGGTAATCGTTTCAGCTCTTATAAATCCTTTTTCAAAATCTGTGTGAATCTCACCAGCAGCTTTAGGAGCAGTACAATTCTTTTGAATTGTCCAAGCTCTAGTTTCCTCAGGACCAGATGTAAAATAAGTATCAAGTTCTAAAATTTTATATCCTTTTTGGATTAGCATGCTTAATCCAGTGTCTTTTAAGCCTATCATATCCATATAATTTTTCTTTTCTTCGTTTTCTAATTCATTTATTTGATTTTCAATATCAGCTGAAACTATCAAAGTATTTTCTGCTCCGTACTTCTCAATAAAAGCATTTGTATAATGATTTCCTTCTTTGACACTTTGCTCATCAACATTACATACAAATATCTTAGGTTTAATAGATAATAATCCACTTTGATTTAGTTGCTTAGTTTCAAATTGAGATTTAAGAACAGATATATCTTTACCATTATTTATACAATCTAAGGCAATTTCTAAAATTTTGAGTTGCTCTTCTTCTACATTTTTTTTGTTATTTTTTTCTAATCTTTTTTGTATAGACTCTAGATCTGCAAGCATCATTTCTGTTTCAATAATCTCTAAATCTCTAATAGGATCAACAGTTGGGTTAACATTTTGAATATCATCAGAGTCAAAGCATCTAATCATATGAATTACAGCATCTACCTCTCTTATATGAGAAAGAAATTTATTTCCTAAACCCTCACCTTTTGAGGCACCTTTCACAAGGCCCGCTATATCAACAAAAGAAATTGTCGTATTAATTGTTTTTTTTGAATTAGAAACTTTGGATAATTTTTCAAGTCGCTCGTCCGGAACAGGAACTACCCCTATATTAGGGTCTATAGTACAGAAAGGGAAATTCGCGGCCTGAGCTTTACTAGAATTTGTGAGTGCATTGAACAATGTAGATTTACCAACATTGGGTAAACCAACTATTCCACATTTAAAACTCATTATTTATTAT
>CABYOP010000021.1 GCA_902520645.1 uncultured Pelagibacteraceae bacterium
TCTTCAATTTCAGCTCTTTCAATAGTTATTGATCTTTCATCTTTTTCAATACCATGTCTGTTAAAAACTCTTACATCAACAACTGTGCCGCTACTTCCTCTAGACATTTTTAAAGATGTATCAGTTACATCAATTGCTTTTTCTCCAAATATAGATCTTAATAATTTTTCTTCAGGTCCTGATGCTGAGTCTCCTTTTGGAGTAACTTTTCCTACTAAAATATCACCTGCATTTACTTCAGCACCTATGTAAACAACTCCTGATTCATCAAGGTTTTTTAAAGCTTCTTCATTAACATTTGGAATATCTCTTGTGATTTCCTCTTCACCAAGTTTGGTGTCTCTTGCCATAATTTCATACTCTTCTATGTGAACTGAAGTAAACACATCGTCCGTTACACATCTTTCAGAAATTAATATAGAGTCCTCGAAATTGTACCCTTGCCAAGGCATAAAAGCTACAGTTACATTTTTTCCTAAAGCTAATTCACCTAATTTAGTTGAGGGGCCGTCTGCAATTATATCTCCAGATTTAACCTTATCCCCAACTCTAACTAAGGGCCTTTGGTTTATACAAGTATTTTGATTTGATCTTTTAAATTTTTGCAGATTGTAGATGTCAACTCCGGACTCGCTAAAATCTGTTTCCTCAGTAACTTTAATGACAATTCTTTTTCCATCAATTTTATCCACAATACCCTCTCTTTTTGCTACGATTGTAACACCTGAGTCTAAAGCAACATCACTTTCAATACCTGTGCCAACAAGAGGTGATTCTGGTTTTAACAATGGAACAGCCTGTCTCATCATATTTGAACCCATAAGAGCTCTATTGGCATCGTCGTTTTCTAAAAAAGGAATTAAAGATGCTGCAACTGAAACAAGTTGCTTGGGTGATACATCTATATAATCAATTGTATCCGGCTTTGATAAAAGAAAATTTAAATTTTGTCTACATGAAACAAGGTCTTCAACAATTTTTCCATTCTTATCGAGTTTTGTGTTTGCTTGAGCAATAGTATATTTGGTTTCTTCCATAGCAGATAGATATTCTACTTTATCTTGAACAACTCCGTCTTTGACTTTTTTATATGGACTTTCAATAAAACCATACTTATTAATTTTTGCATATGTAGATAAACTATTTATTAGTCCAATATTTGGTCCCTCTGGTGTTTCGATCGGACAAATTCTGCCGTAATGAGTTGGGTGAACATCACGAACTTCAAATCCTGCTCTCTCTCTAGTAAGACCACCTGGTCCTAATGCTGACACTCTTCTTTTGTGTGTGATTTCAGAGAGTGGATTTGTTTGATCCATGAATTGAGAAAGTTGTGAACTTGCAAAAAAATCTTTTAAAGAAACTGTTAAAGGTTTTGCATTAATTAAATCTTGTGGCATTGCAGACTCTACATCTAGAGTAGTCATCTTTTCTTTTATTGCTCTTTCCATTCTATAAACACCGATACGAGCTTGGTTTTCAACCAACTCACCTACAGAACGAACTCTTCTATTTCCTAAGTGGTCAATATCATCCACTTCATCCTTACCATCTCTTAAATCTAACATCTTATGAATAATTGCTACTATATCATCATTTCTTAGAATTGTGATTTTATCAGAACATTCTTGATTTAACCTAGAATTCATTTTAACTCTTCCAACATCTGACAGATCGTATCTGTCTGAGCTAAAGAATAAATTGTTAAATATTTGAGTAGCAATTTCTATTGTTGGTGGCTCTCCAGGTCTTAACATTTTATAAACTTCAGTTATTGCCTCCTCTTTTGAATTGTTCTTGTCATTCAAAATTGTACTAAGCAAATAAGGACCTTTATTAATAGAGTTTGTAACTGAAATTTGAAGTGAATGAATATTTGAATCTAATATTTGTTGAATAACAGTATCATTTAATTCTGTACCAATTTTGAAAGTTCCTTCTTCCTCTTCATTTACTTTAATATCTCTATGTAAAATTTTACCAAACAAAGACTCTCTTGATACTAAAATATCTTTCAGTCCTTCATTTGCTAATTTTTTGGCATTTAAAAAGTTAATTTTATCTCCTAATTTAATTACTACTTTGCCAGTCTTTGCGTCAATTACTTCTTCTGAAAAGTTTTTAGCTTTATAGTTTTCAGGATTAAATTTTGTTTTCCATTTTTCTGTTTTCAGATCAAAAGTGTAGTGTTCATTTTCATAAAACTCATCTGCAATTTCTGCTTTGGTATATCCAAGTGCTAAAAGTAGAGTTGATGCAAAAATTTTCTTTTTTCTATCTATTTTAAAATATAAAAAATCTTTAACATCATATTCAAAATCTAACCAAGATCCTCTATTTGGTATTACTCGACAATTAAATAAAAGTTTACCACTTGCATGTGTTTTACCTTTGTCGTGATCAAAGAAAACTCCTGGACTTCGGTGCATCTGATTAACAACAACTCGTTGCACACCATTGGTAATAAATGTTCCACTGTTTGTCATCATTGGGACTTCGCCCATGTAAACTTCTTGTTCTTTAGCTGACAAAATATCTTTTGTGTTATTATCTTGATCTATTTCGTAAACAACTAATCTTAAAGTACATTTTAAAGCTGATGAATAAGTAAGTCCTCTCGTAATACATTCGTCAACATCAAATTTTGGTTTCTCTAATCTATATGAAACATATTCCAATGTTGCTTTGTCATTTAAATCTTCAATAGGAAATATACTTTTAAAAACTCTGTCAAACCCTTTTGTTAAATCTGCAGCATCAACATTGAATTCCGTTAATTCTTTGTATGAATTTTTTTGAACTTCTATTAAGTTAGGTATTGATAAACTTTCTTTTAGTTTTCCAAAACTTTTTCTAATATTTTTCTTCTCAGTAAAAGATAATTGCATCTATATTTATTAATACTGATTAAAAAATAACCAGTATTTCAATTCTTTCTTATTAATTTATTTAAGTTCTACTTTAGCGCCTGCAGCTTCTAACTTAGCTTTGATCTCTTCAGCTTCTTTTTTGTTAACACCAGATTTAACTTCTTTTGGTGCTCCTTCTACTAGATCTTTAGCTTCCTTTAATCCTAATGAAGTAGCTGCTCTTACTTCTTTAATGACATTAATTTTTTTATCACCTGCAGAAACCAACATAATAGTAAAATCATCTTTTTCTTCTGCTGGTGCTGCACCACCTGCTGCTGCTGGAGCTGCTGCGGCCATTGGGGTTACACCCCATTTTTCTTCTAATTGTTTTGAAAGTTCAGCTGCTTCTGCAACTGTTAAACTTGAAAGGTCTTCAATAATTTTGTTAAGGTCAGGCATATCAATTACTCTTTGGGTTGTGTTTCAGAATTTTCTGCGGACAAACTACTCATTTTTTCCGAATGTGCAAGTAAAATGCTAATTAATTTAGATGCAGGTGCATTTAAAATGCCCACAATATTGGCTCTAGCTTCGTCTAAAGTTGGTAAACTAGCTACATTTTGGACACCTGCCTGATCTAAGACTTCACTATCCATTATGCCGCCAATTAATTTTAAATTTTCGTTATCTTTTGCAAATTTTGAAAGAATCCTTGCTGACATAATTGCATCTTCACCAAAAGCAACAGCTGTAGGGCCAGTAAACAAATTTATCAATTCTTTGCATTTGGTTTTTTCTAATGCAAGCTTTGTAATTCTATTTTTGGTGATTTTAAAAACAATTCCATGCTCTCTCATTTTTGCTCTTAAATCATCTAATTGATTCATTGTTAAACCTTGGTAATGAGTAACCATAACTGCCTTACTATTCTCAAATTTTGAAGACATTTCTTCAATATAATTTTTCTTTTGTTCTTTGTTCATCATAACTAAATCGACTTGCCTAATTTAACTTTATAAGAAACACCCATTGTTGATGTTGCAAAAATATTTTTTATCAAATCACCTTTTAAAGTATTATTCGATTTTTCTTTTTCTAAAGTTTCTAAAATAGCATTATAATTTTTCATTAGTTGATCATCACTGAAAGATTTTTTACCAATGCTAACACCAATATTACCATCTTTATCGTTTCTTATTTCAACCTGCCCTGATTTTGCATTTGTTACAGCTTCTTTAACATTATCAGACACAGAACCAAGTTTTGGATTTGGCATTAAACCTTTCGGTCCCAAGACCTTTCCTAATTTTGAGAGCTTTACCATCATTCCAGGTGTACATATTAATTTTTCAAAATTTAAATCACCACCTTTAATTTTTTCAACAAATTCATCACTACCAACTATATCTGCTCCAGCATCTTTGGCTTCTTGAGCTTTACTATCTTCACAAACAACCGCTACTTTAACTTTTTTACCTGTACCACCTGGTAAGTTAACAACTGTTCTAATATTAACTTCACTTTTCTTTTGTTTGTTGTTTATTTGAAAACTTAAATCTAAAGACTCATCAAACTTAGTTGTACAATTTTTTTTAAGCTCTGGTATTATTTTTTCAAAAGGCTCAGGCTTAAGATCCTTTGTTTTTTCTGGTAACTTTTTAAATCTTTTCGAAGACATTATTCTTTTACCTCTATACCCATTGATCTTGCTGATCCTGCTATAATTTTTACTGCTTCATTAATGTCGTGAGCGTTAAGATCATTCATTTTTTCTTTAGCAATATCCTCTAATTGTTTTTTAGAAATTGAAGCTACAATATTTCTTCCTGGTTCTTTCGATCCACCTTTAAGTTTTACTGCTTCTTTAATATAGTAAGATGCAGGGGGAGATTTAATTTTAAAGTCAAATTTTTTGTCCTTATAAACTGTGATTTCAACTGGAACAGGTTTACCTGCCATTGATTTTGTCTTATCATTAAAAGCTTTACAAAACTCCATGATGTTAACACCCCTTTGACCTAAAGCAGGTCCTACAGGTGGAGCTGGATTTGCCTGACCACCTTTAATTTGTAATTTTATGAACCCACTAATTTCTTTTGCCATTAACTTGCTTTCTCAACTTGATTATATTCTAAATCTACTGGTGTTGGACGTCCAAATATAGAAACTGACACTTTAAGTCTAGACTTTTCTTCATCTATTTCTTCAATCATTCCACTGAATGAAGCAAAGGGTCCATCAACAACCTGAACTTTTTCACCAACGCTGTACTCTATACCAGATTTTGGCTGAGCCACACCATCTTTTATTTGACCTAAAATTTTTTCTACTTCTTTATCTGAAACTGGCACTGGAATACCTTTTGTGCCAAGAAAACCGCTGACTCTCTTTATATTTTTTATCATGTGATAGATATTATTATCCATCTCACTCTTAATTAATACATATCCCGGAAAGTATTTTTTTTTTCTTTGAATTCTTTTACCTCTTTTTACCTCTGTAACATCGTGAGTTGGAACAACTATTTCCTCAAATTTTTCGCTAATTTTAGCTTTATCTGCTTCTTCTTTAATTAGTGAAGCAACTTTATTTTCAAAGCTAGAATGAGATTGAACAATGTACCAATTTTTCATTAAATACTCACCTTAAGTAAAAGTTCTAAGAAAAACTTTAAAACCTGATCTAGTAGTAAAAAAAATAAAGACATCACCACAGCCATCGCAAATACCATTAATGCACCTTGCAAAGTCTCTTTCCAAGTTGGCCAAGTAACTTTAAATGCCTCTTGTTTTACTTCTTGAATAAATTTAATCGGGTTTCTCATACTTTTTTTAGCTCTAATTGGCAGGAGCGGAGGGACTCGAACCCTCAGCCTCCGGTTTTGGAGACCGGCGCTCTACCAATTGAGCTACACTCCTATTTATAGAGTTACTCTATAATTTTAGTTACTACTCCTGCTCCAACAGTTCTTCCACCTTCTCGAATAGCAAAGTTTAATTTTTCAGCCATTGCAATTGGTGTAATTAATTTAACTGTGAATTTAGCATCATCACCTGGCATAACCATTTCAGTTCCAGCTGGTAATTCTACCTCACCTGTTACATCTGTTGTTCTAAAATAAAACTGTGGTCTGTATTTAGTAAAGAATGGAGTGTGTCTTCCACCTTCATCTTTTTTAAGTACATACGCCTGAGCTTCAAATTTAGTATGTGGAGTAATAGATCCAGGTTTACAAAGAACTTGACCTCTTTCGATGTCATCTCTTTCTATACCTCTCAATAGAATTCCAACATTATCACCAGCTTCACCTGTGTCTAAAAGTTTTCTAAACATTTCAACACCAGTGCAAACTGATTTTTTTGTTTCTTTAATTCCAACGATTTCAACTTCTTCACCAGTTTTAATCACACCTGATTCAACTCTACCAGTTGCAACTGTTCCTCTACCAGAAATTGAGAATACATCCTCAACAGGCATCAGGAAAGGCTTATCTACTTCTCTAGTTGGTTGTGGGATATGTTCGTCGACAGCTTTCATTAATTCTAAAATTGAATTTTTTCCAATTTCATCATCTCTTCCCTCAACAGCTGCTAAAGCAGAACCTTTAACGATTGGTGTTTTATCACCAGGGTATTTATATGAAGTTAAAAGTTCTTTAATTTCTTCTTCTACAAGTTCGATCATTTCTTTATCATCAACTTGATCAACTTTATTAAGATAAACAACTATTGCTGGAATACCAACTTGTCTTCCTAAAAGAATATGCTCTCTAGTTTGTGGCATTGGACCGTCTGCAGCATTTACAACTAAAATTGCACCATCCATTTGTGCTGCACCAGTAATCATATTTTTTACATAGTCAGCGTGACCTGGACAATCTACGTGAGCATAGTGTCTCTTTTCAGTTTCATACTCAACATGGGCAGTTGAAATTGTTATTCCTCTTTCTTTTTCTTCTGGTGCTTTATCAATTTGATCGTAAGCAACTGCAGTTCCACCACCTGCTTGTGCTAACACGTTTGTGATTGCAGCAGTCAGAGTTGTTTTACCATGATCGACATGACCAATAGTCCCAATGTTACAGTGGGGTTTATTTCTTACAAATTTTTCTTTCGACATTACTTTTTTACCTCAGTTTTATTTGTTTCATTACTAATTTTTTTCTTGGAGCGGGTAAAGGGAATCGAACCCTTACATCCAGCTTGGAAGGCTAGCGTTCTACCATTGAACTACACCCGCACAACCCCAAGAGTAACACTCCATTGCCACTTAAAATTTTACTGAATGGTGGAGGGGGAAAGATTCGAACTTTCGAAGACCGAAGTCAACGGGTTTACAGCCCGCCCCATTTGACCGCTCTGGAACCCCTCCTATGGGGAAGTGTCCCCTGTTCAATAAAGCTTCAAACAACATGCGTTTTATATATTTTATTTATGCAAATGCAACACGTGATTTAATAGCCAAATATTCAAAAAAACGTGTAAAACTCATGATAATTTATGAACAAATCATCATTTTTTATTGTTGGTCAACATGCAGTTATCGAAGCTCTTCGAAACCCACAAAGGAAAGTTTTAAGAGTTTTTTTAACTGAAGAAGCTAAAAAAAATATTCACAGAAAAAATCAAAATAAAAATCTTTTAAAAGACGTTAAAGTTTATTTTAAATCAAAAAAAGAGCTGGATAAATATTCATCTAAAGAACAATTAATGCATAATGGTTATGTTGCAGAGGTAGAACATTTAGATCAACCTGATCTTAAAGAATTTATAAAAGACAAAAATAATCTTACATTTGTATGTTTGGATGAAGTGACAGACCCAAGAAATATTGGTTCTTTAATTAGGAGTGCAGCATCATTTAAAATTGATGGTTTAATAATTAAAGAAAGACATTTTCCAAGTGACAGTAAGCTAATGTACAAATCTGCTAGCGGATGTATGGAATATTTAAATATTTTTGAAGTATCTAATATAAATTCAACACTAAAAAATTTAAGGGAAAGGAATTTTTGGGTTTATGGTTTTGATGCTAGAAGTGAAAAGGATTTTACAGACATTAGGTGGGAAGGGAATAATATTTTATTATTTGGATCTGAAGGTTTTGGTATGAGACAACATACTGGCAAATATGCTGATTTCTTCGTTAAAATTAATATGAATGATAAAATTGAAAGTTTAAATATCTCTAATAGTGCTGCTATTGTCTTTCATCATTTACGTTATATTAAAAAAAAGAGTTGATTATTTAATAAATAGTTAATAATTATTGCGCATGCCCTTGTAGCTCAGTTGGTAGAGCAATTGATTTGTAATCAATAGGTCCGCGGTTCGAATCCGTGCGGGGGCACCACTAAAATCTCATTTATTTATAACAAATTCAAATTTTACTAAAATTTTTTGAAAAATAAAAATCGTTTATTAATGTGATAGAAATGAAGGGTGTAGAATTAAGTGTAGTCGATTTGTAGTCGATTTAGATCAACTATTTTTTTCCTAAAAAATCTGCCCAACCTTTCCATTCTTTTTTGTAAGCTTGTTCAACCATTTTTGGTATATTTACAAAATTCATTTTATCATGGAATAAATACCAATCATGCTGTGAATTAAAGCGCTTGCCCCTAATTAATTTTTTTACTTTAAGAAAAGACAATTTATTATTTCTTACATAACCACCAAACCCTAGAAAATCTGCAAAGCTTTTAAACTCTTTATAAATTTTACTTGGGTTTCCAGGAATTTCTAACGGTCTCTTTCCAGATTTTGAATATTCGTTCCACTCCATTGAACTTTTTAAATTTAATTTTTTAACAAATGTTTTTGCTTTAGAATAGGGCCAATAGATTCTTTTTGTCCCAGCTGGAATTCCATGACCTAAAAAATCTGACATACTCCTCCATCCTTTACCTCTATAATACATTCTAGGAAATTTAGGCAACTCTATGACTTTATTTTCATCATGATATTTTATCCATTCGGTTTCACTTTTTAGTTTTAATGGATGAATAATTTTTTTTGCTTTAGAAAGTGGTAAATAATTGTAATTTTTTTTATATCCTGTACCTAAAAAAGTTCCCCAATCAATCCAACCATTATTTTTATATTTTGCCCTAGGTGCTTTAGGTATATCTGTAGGAAAATTTTTTTCTTTTGTGTGCCTCTCCCATTCTCTTATATTTTTTAAATTCTTTGATTTAGCATATCTTTCTGCATCATAATAATTTTGGTATGTTATATTGATTTGATTTGATCCCAAAAATTCATTCCAACCTTCAAATTCATTTTTATAAACAGTTCTAACTTGTCTTGGTATTTGTGATGGTTTTTTTCCACTTTCACAATATTTGTACCATTCTGTAGTACTCTTGATTTTAAGTTTATGTACAAATTTCTTTGTTGCTAAATATGATAAATATTTTCTATCTTTATTAGCAATATATTTTGTACCAAAAAAATCTCCCCAATTTTTCCATCCCTTGTTTTCATAAGTTTTATTGGGAGAGCTAGGAATATTCAAAGGTAGCTTGTTCTTTTTTTTGTAATCAAACCAATCAGATTGAGATTTAATATTTTTCATTTGAATAAATTTTTTAGCCTCAATGTAACTAACAAATTTTCTTTTAGTTTTAGCAATTGAAAAAGTTCCTAAAAATTCTCCCCAGGTTTTCCAACCTTTATTTTTATAATAAATATCTGGACTATAAGGAAGGCCAGCTACTCTTTTTTTTGACTTTATATAGTTTAAAAAATCTGGTCTGTAATTTTTAAATTTTAAACTTCTTACAATTTTCTCAGCTTCTTCATAAGTTAAAAAATGACCATAAGAAACTTTATCCCAAACTCTTAATTGCACAGCTTTATTAAATTCTTCTGCTTCAACTTTATAAAGTTCATTAATTGAAGTTATTCCTTCAACCGGAGAACCGCTCTTGGGTTTCTTACCCTCAGAAATTGCTCTTAGATATTCTACTATTCTTTTATCGGTTGTTGCTAAAGCTCTTACCGTTACAGATACATCGTCAAAACCTTGTGCTTCGGCAGCAGTATCAAAATCTATTCCATCAGGAATAAAAATTGGAATTAAAATATATCCAAACTTTTTACCTTTTGCTAAACGAAGTGCTCTTCCTGCTGCTTGAACAATATCAACTTTACTTCTTTTAGGATCTGTAAAACAAACACAATCAATTGCAGGTAAATCCACTCCCTCTGTTAAACACCTCGCATTTGTCATTAACCCCTTCTCTTCTTCGAAGGATAACATTTCTAAAGCCCGATCTGAGGTTGGCATATCTCCTCGAACATGGAATGTTTTTAGTTTTCCGTAAGTTGGATAAATCTTTGATATTAAATCTTGTTGTTTTCTAAAATTTTCAGCTCTTTTAATTGAACGATGAAATGAAATTGCATTTTTTATTTTAAGTTTTTTTATAGCTTTTCTAAGTGCAATAGCTGTTGCAAGTTCTCTTGCAGTAATATCTTTCAGGTCTTTTTTAACTTCTAGATACTTATTATCTTCTGCAATCTTTTCAATTTCTGGAGTAGTAATACCGAAAGTTATAATTTTGTAGTCAGATATTATTGGTGGTTTTGAATTTATTGCTTCTTTAAAGCTTAATTCATATATCAGATTTCCATAGTCTCTTGGATCGTCCATGGACATATATTCATCACTATCACCTCTGAACAATCGTTCAGTTGCAGTCATAAATAAACGTTTATTAATTTTAATATTCTTTTGGTGAAGTAGATGAGCCATTGGCTTTTTGCCAGAGCCAACTGTTTTATGAGCTTCGTCCATAATACCTAGATCATATTTAAAACCTTTAGATCCAATAGCTGTAGCTCTTCCTGATTGATAAGTAGTAAAGACTATCTTTAATTTCTTTGTTTTCTTTCTTAAAAAATTCCTAATAACTCTTGGATCAGTATCTACTTTAATTCCAAGATCTGCAGAAAAAGTTACAAAATCATCTTGTTCTTCTTTAACTGTATCATCAGAACAAACACATAACCAATCAGGTTCAATATTGTTTAATAAAAACTCTCTAGTCCAAACTTTAAGAGTTTGCTGTAATAATGCTAAACTTGGTACAGCAACCAATATAGATTTTGGTTTCATTTTTTCAGCTATCCAAAAAGCTGTTAAGCTCTTTCCAGTCCCACAAGGCATAATCATTTTGCCTCTTTCATTATATTTGAAATAAGTAATTGTTTTAGAAATTGCTTCTTTTTGATGAGGTCTTGGGCTCAGTTTTTTTGGTTTTATAATCTTACCAATTGCTTTGGCTTTTATTTGATTAAATAATTCTCCACTATCTTTATCTAATTTTAACCATTCATTAAGTAAAATATAACCAACATTAAGCAGCTGCTTTTTCTGTGGAGGTCTATTAACAGTAGCAGCAATAAGACCATGAGAAATATTTTTACAAACCGTAAATGCAAGATTGTTAAATGTAGCTAAATCCCCTTTTACTTTTAAAGTTTCAGTTTTGTCAGATCGATATTTACACTGGACAGCCCAATATTCATTATCAAAAGTTTCTGCGATTAAATCAATTCCCTCATCTGTGTTAGGAAGTTTGAGCTTTCTTTTAACAGCTGTTGGTATCTCATTTAATAAAAAAACTTTTCTTAATTTAGTTTTATATTCAGGAGATACTTCTAAAAATAATTTAGTTAAATACTCGAATATAGATCCAGCAAGTTTAGCTTTTTTATTCTTTATCAGCTTCTTAAGAGTTCTATCTAAATCTTTAAATGATCTAGATTGCTGAATTATTTTTCTTTCTTGCATATAGGAAAGGTACAAAATTTTGGAAATAAAGTGTAGTCGATTTGTAGTCGATTTATTAAAGCTAAGTTGACGAGACTCTAAAACATAATAGTATCAACGCTAATAAATGAGAAAAAGTTTAGACTCTTTGATTTGTAATCAATAGGTCCGCGGTTCGAATCCGTGCGGGGGCACCATTAAATTTTTACCAAGCAGTTAGCTTCCAGCACTTATCCACATCTTCGATACGAACATAACAGCCTAAAAATGACATTATTTTAAACGCGAAAAAACCACCTATTAAAACTATTGCTATTAATAATATTGGATTAATTTTTTTCATAATTAAGTTTTTTTAACACCAGTTGGATGAGCAACTCCATCGATAACTAACTTTGGCTCAACACTAACATCAATCAATTCGGGTCTTGAATTTAGATAAGATCTAACATTATCTATTGACTCAATATCTTCAATAAATTTTTCAAGTCTTGGAAATTTTTTTATAAGTTCTGGATCAAGTAACTTAGACAAATCTAAATGATGATATACCGCAAAATCACATGCATGTGGTTTGTCATCTACATAGAACTTTTCATTATTTTCTTTTAAAGCTCTTTCTAGATCTTCAAATCTTGAATTTAAAAAAGGCATCATATCTTCACGTTTCTTTTTAAAACTATCTCCTACTGCAAAATTAATAGTAGGATTAAGAGGCATAAATAATTCTTGTGCACTTTGCATCACTGCATTTGCTTTAGCATTTAAAATTATATCAGATATTTCTATACCTGCGATTTTTTCAATAAATGTTAATATTGCAATACTCTGACAAATTTCATGTTTTTGGTCGACAACCAGCATTGGAAGTTGTCTGAATGGGACTTTAGATTTTATCTCAGACCATGCTTTGCCGTAGTAATCCCACGACATTATATCGTCATACTCAAGATTAGTATAATGAAGAAGAAGTCTTGGAGCTTCTGCTAAAGCTCTCATTTTAAAATATATTAATTCTAATTTATGTTTCATATAAGTGAAGGTAAGACAAATCTATAATTGTTTTGACAATAAATATAAAGTTTCTTTTTTTTGGTTTTCTTCAATTTCTTCAATTTTTTGGAATTTAATATTATTACCTAAAAATATTTTTGAAAAAATCATATCATCCTCATTTGAAAAATAAAATTTACAATCATTAATGCACAAAATTAAATGTTTATTTGTTATACTAAAATAATTATCCAATAATTTTTGTTTCGTACTATTTGTCAAAACATTAAAACTTTCTAGAGGCAATATTGGTAATCCATAGCCTCTCGAGGGCAGATTATCATTTGGAGTATGAAGAGTTTTCCCACTTATTAAAGTTAATGGTAAATTATTATATTGATTGATTTTGTTCTGTATTAATTCGTTAGGCAAATATTTTGCATTTAAATAATTTGGAGTATTGTAAAAATTTAAAGATACAAAATTATTATAAAATTTATCTTTATTTATAACTGCAGAGTAAACAGATGAAATTACTGAAAAAAAAATTATTACATAAAGCGTTTTTTTTCGAAAAATCTCTATTTGCCTTGAATTTATTTTCATACAACAAATTATAAATAAAATAAAAGGTAATAAACTTAAGATATTATTATCTACACTTCTGATCACAAAGTAAGCTGAATAAACAATAAATAGACTAAACCAAATAATATTTACGAAGAAAATTTTAGGAGAAATTAAACTATCTCTCAAAATTAAATAAATTAATAATAATAAAAATAAAAATATTAAAGTCATTTTATTATTAAGAATTTCTTTAGGTAATGAAGATATTGGGTTTAAAGCATGCTCATAAAATAAATATATATTTTTATCTTTAAAATAAGCTAATAAAATTAAAAATATTAATAACCCTAAAATTAATAAAAATTTATTATCAAAGATAGTATTTTGAATATTGAATCTTATAATTTTAGTAAAATTTAAAAAATATTTTATTATTAATAAAAAGATTATTGGAAAAAGTACAAAAACAAGACTTTCAAAACTCCAGAGTAGACTAATAACAAGGGAAAGGTAGAATAACAAAATTTTACTAATATTTTCTTTATCCTCATTTAAAAGCT
>CABYOP010000022.1 GCA_902520645.1 uncultured Pelagibacteraceae bacterium
TCATGAGGTTTCAAAGGATGTTAATAAACCCACAAACAATACAGCATCATTGATACAAAAAATTTCTAATTAAATCTTACTTCTTTTTATGCTTTTTAAATGAAAATTTTTTAGGTCTTTGCCTTTTTTTGAATTTTTTTCTTCCTTTAAAAGATGATCTTTTGTCGTCTTTTTCTACTACATCATCTGTTTTTTTACCAAAATATTTTGGATTATTGGTAAAGCCAAAAGATTTTTTCTTGTCCTTAAATTTTGATTTTTTATCTCCATCTTTTTTAAAAAATTTCTTTTTGCCTTTAAAATTAGATTTATTGTCATTTTCCTTTTTGAAAAATTTCTTCTTTTCTCTAAAATCGGGTTTTTTGTCATTATCTCTTTTAAAGAACTTCTTTTTATCTCTGAAACTTCCTTTTTTGTTATCGTTAAATTTTTTTCTTTTGTTAAATGAAGCCTTACCTTTTTTACCGCCTCTAAAACTTTTCTTTTGACTTCTATCTCTTTGGGGTGGTTTGTAATTTGGATCTATTAATTTACTTATAGAATTCCACATGGATCGATCACTTGGAGTTAAAAAGGTCAAAGCGGAACCTTCTTTACCAGCTCTACCGGTTCGTCCTATTCGATGAACATAATCTTCTGGAACTTGTGGCAGATCGTAATTAATAACATGTTTGATCACTGGGATATCTAATCCCCGTGCTGCAACATCGGTTGCAATTAGGATACGACTGTATCCATTTCTAAATCCATTGATAACTCTGTCTCGTTTACTTTGTCTTAAGTTTCCATGAATAGCATCAGCTTTATGACCATCATATTTTAATCTTTTAACTATTTTATCTGCACCATGTTTAGTTTTCACAAACACTAAAATGGATCCACTTCTTTCTACAAGTTGATTAATTAATTCATGATATTTTTTATCCTGCGAAACCTCAAATGTTTCTTGCTTAATTTTATCAATTGGGGCTGATAAAGATCCAACAGATATTCTTTCAGGATTATTTAAATATCTTTGAGATATTTTTAATATATTGTTTGGAAGAGTTGCTGAAAATAATAATGTTTGATGTTCTTTTGGAACAAAATTTAAAATCTGCTCTATTTGAGGTGTAAATCCCATATCAAGCATCCGATCAGTCTCATCTAAAACTAAATAATTAACTTTAGATAAATCTAAACTTTTTCGCTTTAAGTGATCATTAATTCTGCCAGGCGTTCCAACGATTATCCTTGCACGTTTGCCTAACTTTCTAAGTTGCTTTTGCATACTCTCACCACCAATTAAAAGAGCATTACCAATTCCTATTTCTCTAACATTTAATTTTAAAACTGTTGCCATTACTTGTGTTGCAAGTTCTCTTGTAGGACAAACAATTAAAGCCATTGCATGTTTGTCTTTAATTAATTTATTAATCATTGGGACGGTAAAGGCTAAAGTTTTACCTGTTCCAGTTTGAGCGGTCCCTAAAATATCTCTACCCTCAAGACCTATTGGAATTGATTGACTTTGAATTGGGGTAGGAGTTTTAAAATCAGCAAGCTCAATTGACTTTTTAAGCTTATTTTCAATTTGTAGATCTGAGAAATTCATTAGTATAGGGAAAGGTATATATTAAGTGTTTACGAAGGATGCTTATATCTTTTTAAACCAAATACAATGAATAGTTTGATCAAGGATTAATCTCTAAAGTTTACAAATTCTATTGGAAGACCTATATCAATGGATTTTATGGCATTCATTGCTTCTTGAAGGTCATCTTTCTTTTTTCCATCCACTCTTAATTCCTCACCTTGAATTTTAATTTGTATTTTTAGCTTAAGCTTCTTAATATCAGCAATAACTTTTTTAGCATTTTCTTGGCTAATTCCTTCTTTTAATTCACTTACTTGTCTAATAGATCCACCTGAAGCACCTTCGGAACTTTTAATTTCTAATACTCTTGGATCTACTTTTCTTCTGACTAAATGGGTTTGCAGCAATTCATTTACCTGTTTTAATTTTAATTCATCAGGTGCAGCCGTTGTAATTGTTTTATCTTTTCGCTCAATTGAAATATGAAGTCCTTTAAAATCATATCGATTACCAATTTCTCTTAAACAATTAGCTAAAGCGTTATCAAATTCTTGGTAATTAATTTTGCTTATAACATCAAAAGACGGCATGGTTTATTTATATAACAATTATAATTCAGTTTATATATTTAAAATAAAATGTGAATAACAACGTACACAAAAATTCTTATCGAGTGAGAGGAAAAGGTTTTTTATTTTTTTTTTCTTTTACTTCAATTTTTTGATCACAATATTTTTTAAATGCATAAGCTGTTGATACACCACAAATCAGTATAAATTTTAATATTTTTAATTTAATGAGAGTTTTAATCATAATTAAATGTCAAACTTTTCTAATAAGAAGTGGATTACCAAATTGTAGAAAAATACAAAACAAGAAATATAGAATAGAAAAATTATTCCTTTAGAATTAAAGATGTATCCAGTTGAAGTTAAAATCACAATAAATAAGCTAATTGATAAAGCAAGCTTTGATAATGATTTTTTTTTTAAGTGAGATTTAACAATATCTTCTTTCATCAGCATAATGATAATTAATAAAGATATTTATTCATCGTTAATTTTGTCCCACTTAGACATTCACTTGTAATGTTTTATACATTTTTAGACCTATTTCTTTCATTTTGGGATTATTGAAATTCCAGCATGTTTCCTGTTATTGTTAAAGACAAAAAGTATCAGTATTATTATTGAATGGGGGGTTGTGAATAATTTATTATTCATTTAAAATATTAAGTATGCTTAGTTATATTGTTCCATTTTTAGTTCTAATTTTAGTTGTGGTATTCATTCACGAATATGGACACTATTATTTTGCTAGAAAATATGGTGTAGGAGTTACCGATTTTTCAATTGGATTTGGTAAAGAATTATTTGGTTGGAATGACAAATATGGAACGCGTTGGAAAATATGTGCAATTCCACTAGGGGGTTATGTTAAATTTTTTGGGGATAGAAATGTATATTCTCAAGCTGACCATAAAGAAATATTAGAAAAATATAGTAAAGAAGAACAAGAAAAATTATTTATTTTAAAACCTTTGTATCAAAGGGTATTAATTGTTTTTGGTGGACCTTTAGCCAATTTCTTATTAGCCTTGGTTATATTTTTTTCAATTTATACTTTTGTTGGTAAAGATTTTACTCCAGCGGTCATAAATGAGGTCCAAAAAGATAGCCCAGCAATGACTGGAGGCCTTAAAAATCAAGATATAATTTTGGAAATTGATGGAAATAAAGTTAAAAGTATCATGGAAGTTTCTAAATTTATAACCATGTCCACAGGAGATGTTATAAATTTTAAAGTTAAACGTTCTTATGATGAATTGATTTTAAAAGTTAAACCTAACATTGTTCAAGGTGAGGATGGATTAGGAAATAAAATCAATAAAAGAATGGTTGGAATAAAACTTGGGGCTTATAATAATGAAGTAAATCATATTAAATTAGGTCCTGCTCAGGCAATATACCATGCAGCTCATGAAGTATATTATGTCAGCACTTCATCTTTAAAATATATAGGTGGTATGATCATGGGAAAAGCGGATACTTCCCAACTTGGAGGTCCAATTAGAATTGCAAAGATATCAGGTCAAGTTGCAACCTTTGGAGTGATAGCTTTTATAAGTATGATGGCTTATATTTCAATTAGTTTGGGGTTAATTAATTTGTTTCCAATACCAATGCTTGATGGAGGTCATTTAATGTTTTATGCATTTGAAAGCATTTTAGGCCGTCCATTGTCTCAAAAAACTCAAGAAGGATTCTTTCGAATCGGTATGTTTTTGTTGCTATCATTAATGTTTTTTACAACCTTTAACGACCTAAAAGATTTGGGTTTATTTAGATAATAAAATTTTTCTCAACATCAAAAAATCGAGTAAAATCAATACTTATTTTAAATTTCACAACATCTTGTGTTATTAAAATAATTTAACACTAAAAAAAAGCTTGATTTATCAACGTTTATGACAAGTATAAATATTAACCAACAAAACCGGAGCTAAAATGAACAAAAAACAACTAATGGCAAAGCTTTCAGGCTCATTAAATTTGAGTAAAGCGGATGCTGAGCGAACATTTGATACAATTACCAACACTATTTTAGATGCTTTAAAAGGTGATGATTCAGTAAAAATTGCTGGATTTGGTACATATAAAGTAGCTAAAAGAAAAGCTAGAGTTGGAAGAAACCCTAGAACAGGTGAACAAATTCAAATTGCTGCATCTCAAAAGGTAAAATTTTTACCTGCTAAAGCTTTAAAAGAAGTATTCAATAAGTAGAAATTTTTTTTAACAGCCTTAATATGTTTTATACACGTTAAGGCTGTTTCTATATGCAAATACCGCATAGCCAATTTTCCTAATCAGCGTTAGTTTTTACATTTATTAAAAAATATAACTTCCTCATTAACAGTGGAGGTCTTATGACTAAATTAATAAAAAGAATATCTGCACCACTTCTTAGTTTAATAATTCTATTAAATATGAGTAGTGCAGGAATGGCAGAGACAACTGTTTCTGCTGAAGTACAAGCTATATTCAATTCACTACTATTTCTAATTTGTGGTTTCCTTGTCATGTTTATGGCTGCAGGTTTCGCGATGCTAGAGTCTGGTATGGTAACTTCAAAAAGTGTTTCAGTTATTTGTGCAAAGAACATCGGTCTTTACTCAATTGCTGGAATAATGTTTTGGTTATTTGGATATAACTTAGCTTATGGAATCCCAGAGGGTGGATACATTGGAACATTTACTCCATGGTCAGATGCAAGTTCAGTTGAAACTGGATATGCAGATGGTTCTGACTGGTATTTCCAAATGGTTTTCTGTGCAACAACAGTTTCAATTTGTTCAGGGGCAATGGCTGAAAGAGTAAAACTTTGGCCTTTCTTTCTTTTCGCAGCAATCTTAGCTGGAATTATTTATCCTATCGTAATGGGTTGGCAGTGGGGTGGAGGCTGGTTAGCAGAACTTGGCTTCTCTGATTTTGCCGGTTCAACTTTAGTACACTCAACAGGTGGTGCAGCAGCACTGGCTGGAATAATGTTGCTAGGTTCGCGATCTGGACGATTTGACAGCAAAGGTGAAGCAAAAGCAATGAAACCTTTTGCTGCTTCCTCAATTCCATTAGTAACAATAGGTGTATTTATCTTATGGTTGGGTTGGTTTGGATTCAACGGTGGATCTCAATTAGCGATTGGAACATTTGATGATGCAGTAGCTGTATCAGGAATTTTTATCAATACTAATCTTGCTGCTTGTGGTGGTGTAATGGCTGCAGCAATAATAACAAGATTGATGTATGGTAAAACAGATGTTGTACAAATGTTAAATGGAGCAATTGGTGGATTAGTTGCAGTAACTGCAGAACCATTAGCACCAACACCATTAGCTGCAATTTTCATTGGAGCCATTGGTGGTTTGATTGTCGTATTTGGAACTAAATTATTATTCAGTTTCAAACTTGACGATGTTGTAGGTGCAATTCCAGCTCACATGTTTGCGGGAATATGGGGAACACTTGCAGTGCCACTAACAAACACTGATGCATCTTTTAGCGCACAAATAATTGGTGTGCTATCAATTAACATTTTTGTATTTGTGGTGTCATATATCGTGTTCTCAGTTATGAAAGCTACTTTTGGAATTAGACTAAGTAAAGAAGCTGAGTCTAAAGGTACTGACGTAACCGAAACAGGTGTAATAGCATACGCAATACGAGACTAATTGCATGCAATATAGGGGCTCTTCGATCTCCATGTCGTTATCTCATTGAAGAGCTCCTAACAAAAAAAAATTAACAAAATATCTCTCTCTCTTGTTAGTTAAAAAAAAGGCCCCAAAAGGGGCCTTTTTTATACACATGTTAATTTCACATAACTCATTTGCTTTATGAGCAATTCTTTAAAGCACTCTCTTAATTAAAAGAACCTTAAAACAAGGAGAGATAACGATGAAATCATTTAAGACTTTAAGTTTAAGTTATGTAATATTTTTAATTTTTACTAGCTTTGCTTCAGCAGAAACAACAATGTCAGCTGAAGGACAATATATATTTAATTCACTTGGATTTTATATTGGTGGCGTACTAGTAGCTTTTATGGCTGCCGGTTTTTGTATGCTCGAAAGTGGTTTGGTTACTACAAAAAGTGTATCAACAATTGCGGCTAAGAACATTGGTAAATTTGCAATATGTTCGTTAGTATTTTTTTTCTGTGGATACAATCTAGCATATGGAATACCTGAAGGTGGATTTATTGGATCCTTTTCTATGTGGAGCGATGCCTCTGAATTGTCTACTGGTTATTCTGATTATTCAGATTGGTTCTTTCAAACTATGTTTGTGTGTGCTACCGCATCAATTGTATCAGGAGCTGTTGCTGAAAGAATTAAAATATGGCCTTTCTTTATTTTCGCAGCAATAATGGCTGGAATAATTTATCCAGTTTCAATGGGCTGGCAATGGGGCGGAGGCTGGTTAGCTACTTCTGGCTTTTCTGATTTTGCAGGATCAACTTTAGTCCATGCCTGTGGTGGAGCCGCTGCATTAGCTGGTGTAATTGTTTTGGGTGCAAGAGAAGGAAGATTTAGTAGAAAAGGAGAGACTAAATCCTTAGTTCCTTTTGCTGCCTCAAGTATTCCTTTAGTGACTCTAGGAACTTTCTTGCTGTGGTTTGGTTGGTTTGGCTTTAATGGTTTTAGCCAACTTGCTATGGGAACCTTTGAGGATGTTAATGCAATAAGTAAAATAGCAGTCAACACTCATTTAGCAGGAGCTGCTGGAACTGCGACTGCTGCACTTATATCAAGGCTACTTGGTGGTAAAACTGATATAATTATGATGCTTAATGGTGCCTTAGCTGGATTAGTTGCTATTACTGCAGAACCTCTTACTCCAAGTCCACTTCTTGCAATTTTAATTGGAGCAATCGGTTCACTAATTATGTATTTTGGTACTAAATTTTTAGAAAGCAAAAAAATTGATGATGTTGTAGGAGCAATCCCTGTTCATATGTTTGCTGGTATATTTGGAACTTTAATTGTTCCATTAAGTAATCCAGATACAAACTTTGGTACACAATTAACTGGTGTAATATCTGTTTGTCTTTTCAGTTTTGTACTATCATACATAACCTTCAGAGGACTTAAAGAAACCATTGGTTTAAGAATTAGTGCTCAAGCAGAAAAACTTGGAACAGACGTAGCTGAAGTAGGAGTAAAAGCTTACGCAATAAGAGACTAGTTTTGTTGAATTTAAAGGCTTCTATTTAATAGGAGCCTTTTTAATTTGTGATACTTTTAAGTGTTTTTAACACTTCTTTAGCATGGTCTTTTACTTTGACGTTTGTCCAAGTTTTTAACACTTTACCTTTTTTATCAATTAAGTAAGTTGACCGAACTGTTCCCATAAATTCTCTTCCCATGAACTTTTTTTTACCCCAAACTTTATATTTTTTGAGAAGTTTTAATTCTTCGTCTGCTAGTAAATCAAATTTTATCTTATATTTATCTTTAAATTTATTGTGACTAGCTAAATTATCCTTTGAAATTCCATAAACTTCACAATTTAATTTTTTAAAACTTGATAGAAGTTTATTAAAATCGTTAGTTTCAGTTGTACACCCAGGCGTGTCGTCTTTAGGATAGAAATATAAAACAACGTATTTTCCAATAGAGTCTTTTAAAGAATAATTTTTTTTAGATGTTGATTGAGAAGTGAAGGCTGGTGCTTTAGAATTTATTTTTAACATAATTTTCTAGAAATATATTGATTTTAAGATAATTTAAACAGAATTATGAAAATAAAATCAGCGCAGTCTTTAGTTGCAGAAGCACTGAAAGAAGTAAAAACAATTGATACTGATCAAGCATTTAAAATGGTTGAGGAAAATAGTTGTAATCTAATTGATATTAGGGACGTTCGTGAATTAGAAAAAGAAGGTCGTATAGAGAACTCTCATCACATACCAAGAGGAATGATGGAATTTTGGTTGGATCCAAATAGTCCGTACTTTCAACAAGGTAAACTTGATCAATCAAAAGAAATGGTATTGTTTTGCGCTGGAGGGTTACGGTCAGCTCTAGCTGCAAAAACATTAAAAGATATGGGTTTTGAAAAAGTTTCACATATAGATGGTGGATTTGGAGCTTTAAGAAATAGTAAATTTAAAATAGTTTAATATTATTTAATTCTTCTAGAGCATATTCTAATCTGTCTTGTCCCCAAAAGATTTTATTATTTACAGCAAATGTTGGTGCTCCAAAAATATCTTTTTTGAAGGCTTCATTTGTAATATTCTTTAATTCATCTTTAATTTCTTGTTTGTTAATGCCCTCAAAAAACAGTTTGTGATCTATATTTAAACTATCTAATAATTTAGTGATATTTTCTAAGCTAGTTAAATCTATATCATCTTGCCAATAAGCATTAAAAAAAGTTTCTAAATATTCTTTTTTTTTATTCTCTTCTACAAACAAGTAGCCCCTCATAATATTAAGTGAATTGATTGGAAATTTTGAATTCCAATTAAAATTTATTTTATTTTTTTTTGAAATTAATTCACAATCATTTTTCATATTTTTTAATTTAAATTTATTGAAAGCTGGAGCGGTTATCTCAACTAAATTATGCAATCCACCTAATAAAATAGGTTTATAATTAAATTTAATGCTCTCAATTTTAGTAATATTTTTATAAGCTATGAAGGCATAAGGGCTTATAATATCAAAATAAAAATCTATATGATTACTCATATAGATTAATTCTTTTTGCGTAAAAAATTCTGATTATCCAATAAATAAAAATACCAAGAGGGCCTATCAAATAGGTAATTATTAATGGAATTGCCAATAAAATTTTATTAATAGAAAATTTTTGAGAGTCTTTTACTATCCATCCACCAACAAACAAATTGATAGCAATAAAATGCGTCCAGAAGATCATCAAGTATAGAGAGTCCTCGAACAATCTTGATAATTCATTCAGTCCTAAATATAAATTGAAATTCCCATCAAAGTCATAACCAATTAAGAATGATTTATAGAGAATAAAAATATAAACACCGCTCAGTAATATAAAAGGAAAAATTGAAGTCACAAAAAATCTACTTAGGTATGATTGAGGAAAAAAAATTAATATAAACCAGAAGGGCAGAATTCCTAAATTAATCCACATATAAAGTGTCTCAATAGTAAAATAAGTAAAAATTTGTTCGATCATCTAATATATTATATTCAATCTTACGATGATTCCTATAAGAAATAAAAAAAAAACCCTTCAAGTAACAGTAGATGAGATGAGAAGTTTTGCATTTGCATATGTTGATAAATATGCTCCTTCTAAGCAACAACTTAAAACATATTTGTTAAAAAAATATATGAAACTTTCTGCAACAGACTCAAGAAAAAAAGATGTTAGTAAATTAATTGATATTGTTTTGTCTGACCTTGAAAAAAATAAATTTATCAATGACCAATTCTATTCTGAAAGCAAAGCAAAAAGCATGGTTCAAAGAGGACATTCGCTAAATAAAATTCGTAATTACCTAATGGGAAAAGGAATAGATAGTGAGTTTATTAAAGATACTGTAGAAAAAATTAAAGAAGATAACAGTGATCAAGATTTTTTTTCAGCAATAAAAATTTGTAAAAAAAAAAGAATTGGACCAGCAAGAGCTGAAGATAATAGAGCTTTATTTTACAAAAAGGATATTTCATTATTGGCAAGAAATGGTTTTGATTTTGAAACATCAAAAAAAGTTATGGATATAGAGAAAGATGAATTTTTAAAAATTATTAATTTACTTTAATTTTTTTTTTTCTTCATCCTCTAAGAGACCATCAATTTTATTTCTAATATAATTTTTGACAAATACAAAAACTAATAAACCGAAAATAGCAACTGATACTATTATTATTAATATAATTCTTAGTTGTTCATCCATTATATTATAGTTTTGCTTTTTAATATAAGACTTGTATTTTTTAAATCAGGTTTACCATATAAAATTTCATTTCCATCAAAATCAGTAACCTGCCCACCTGAATGATTTAAAATTGCATGTCCAGCTGCTATATCCCATTCATAGGCTCTTGGCTCTGCCACATAACCATCGTATTCACCTGTTGCAACCACACAAAATTTAAGAGAACTTTTCATTCTAATATTTTCTTTCACTCCTAATTCATTATATATTTTTTGTATCTCGGGTTTAATTTTATTTGAATAAGATATAAACTTAATTGTTCCATTATTTTTTGTTATTGAATTACTAAGATTAAATGTTTTTCCATTAAAAAGTTCATAAGCATTACCTTCTCCATAAGAGTAAAACATTCTCTTTTTAGCAGGCGCATTAATTAAACCTGCCATCGGTTTATTGTCTATTATTAATCCAGCATTAATTGTAAATTCCTCTAAATTATTTATGTAATCATACGTTCCATCAATTGGATCTATGAGCCAAAAATTTTTTAAATTTGATTTGTCTTTATTCTCTAGACTTTCCTCAGAAATGATTGGAATTTCAGGAGTTATTTTAGAAATTACTTTTGATAGAAGATTATTTACTTCTAAGTCACCATTGCTGACAGGAGTATTGTCTGATTTAATTTTTTTTATTAAGCCTTTTTCTCGTAATTCGATAGCTAAATCTCCAGCATTTAAAAAACATTCAATCAAATCCTCAACTATCTTTCTTAAATCCATTTTATTATTTACCTAATTTTCTTAATTCGATATTTTTTGCATTAATTACTTTTTTTCCAGCATTTTCAAAATTTACGGTTACTTTGTCGTTTATTATAGATTGCACCTGTCCTAAACCCCATTCTTTGTTGTTTGGATTAGTGACTTTGTCACCTGGTTCATAATCTAAAATCATTTAATTTAACTTATATTGTAAATCAGTATAAATACCACCTTATGAGCCAAGAATTAAACTCTTTAGGTTTTAACAAAAAACCATCAGAAACTACTGTAGTAGTAGCTATGTCTGGTGGCGTAGATTCTTCCACCGTTGCAGGCATGATGAAAAAAGAGGGCTATAAAGTTATAGGTATTACATTAAAACTATACGATGATGGCAAGGAAGTAGCAGCTTCTAAACAATGTTGTTCCGGTCAAGATATTATGGATGCAAAACGTGTGGCTCATAAATTAGATATTGAACATAAAATTTTATATTATCAGGATAAATTTAAACAAGGAGTAATAGATAATTTCGTTGAGAGTTATTTAAAAGGTGAAACACCAATTCCTTGTGTGCAATGTAATCAAACAGTAAAATTTAAAGACTTATTTGAGGTAGCAAAAGATCTTAATGCAGATGCATTGGTTACTGGTCATTATGTAAAAAGTATTACAGAAAAAAATACTACAAATATGTACAGAGCCATTGATGAGAACAGAGATCAAAGTTATTTTCTATTTAATACAACTAGAGAGCAATTAGATTATTTAAGATTTCCTTTGGGGGGAATGTTAAAAGATAAAACTCGAGAAATTGCAAAAAATTTAGATTTGAATGTTGCTGATAAGCCTGATAGCCAAGATATTTGCTTTGTTCCAAATGGAGATTATGCATCAGTTATACAAAAATTTAGACCTGACTCTTTTCAAAAAGGAAATATCAAGAATTTAAATGGAGAGGTTATAGGAGTGCATGATGGAATTATTAATTTTACAATAGGTCAAAGAAAAGGAATAAAGGTTTCAGATATAGAGCCTCTTTATGTGCTTAAGATTAATTCTGATAGGAATGAAATAATTGTTGGACCAAAAGAGAAACTAGGAAAAAAAATAATATCTTTAAAAGACATAAATTTATTAGCACCAAATATAGAATTAGAAAAAAAAATTTTTGTGAAAGTGCGATCAACTGGCGATTTATTAGAAGCAAATGTGCACTTAAATGATAATAAAACAGGGATTGTTAATCTTAGCGTACCAGAGGATGGCATTTCACCAGGACAAGCTTGTGTTTTTTATAACAAAGACCAATTTGGGTATAAAGTTCTTGGTGGTGGGTGGATTAAAGAATAGAAGCCTGTTTACTTCTTTTTATTTTTTCTTTTAGCTCTTCTTTTTTTTGAGCCTTGTTTTCTTCGACCTCTATGTTTTTTGGGGTAAC
>CABYOP010000023.1 GCA_902520645.1 uncultured Pelagibacteraceae bacterium
ATTGTTGAAATTGGATGTATTGAATTAGAAAATTTAATACCCACAAAAAATAAATTTCATTGTTATTTGAATCCTGAAAGAAAAGTTTCAGAAAAAGCGTTCAAAGTTCATGGTTATAGCGATGAGTTTTTATCTAAACAAAAAAAATTTGATGAGGTTGGAGAGGAATTTTTAGAGTTTATAAAAGATAAAAAAATTATAATACACAATGCTGAATTTGATCTAGCTCATCTCAACAATGAATTAAATTTGTTAGGAAAAAATAAAATTAATAATGAGATTATTGATACGATTGTTTTGGCAAGGGATAAATTCCCTGGATCTCCTGTAAGTTTAGATGCTCTATGTAAACGTTTTAGAATAGATAACTCAAAAAGAGTTCAGCATACTGCTTTGATTGATTGTGATTTATTAGCAAAAGTTTATATCAATCTTACTGATCAAAAAGAGCCAACGCTTGATTTTCAAGAAACTAATATTGATAAAAAAGAAATAAATAATTCAAATCTCATATACTTTAAAAAAATTGTAAAACCATCAGAAGAGGAACTAAAAAAACACAAGGAATATTTAAAAAAAAATTTAAAAAAAAATTATTTTAATTAATTCTTTTTTTATAAAGATCTTCTTCTGTAAAGATCCTCAAAGTCTACTTTTCTTTCAAATTTTACATCAGGATATCCAGAGTTATGTAAAAGATCCAAGAGAGCTTTTTCTAAATCAGGGTAAATTTTAAGCTGAACATCGCAAAGTAAAATTTTTTCTAATTCTTTTTTGTCTTTAACTTCCTCATTAACCTTAACTATCGTGGAATATATTATCTCAAAAAACGATTTTTTTTTAACATCATCCTTATCTTCAAACCTAAATGTTGTATTAACTTCAATCATTTTTTCTTTTAACGCTTTGGAATTAATATCTATCCCAAGCTGGTAATTACTAATTCTTTCTCTTACCATTAAGAATGTTTCGACATCTGGAGTTTCACTGGATAAATCTTTAATAAATTTTCCTAATATTTTAAATTTTTCTGTCATTGTCATCCTCTATATCTTCAAAGTCTCCATCTATAAAATTATTTTTTTTCTTTTGTTTTGGTTGAAATTTTTTTGCAAATTTATTAAAAATTAACTTCCTACTGAATGGAAAAATTAATAAAAATCCCAAAGTATCTGTTACAAAACCAGGTATTATTAAAAGTAATGCTGCAAATGCAATAGCTGCTCCTGAAATAACTTCGTAGGCTGGGGTTTCATGTTTGCTAAGTTGAGCAAAACCAGACTTTAAAGTATTTAAACCTTCATACTTTGCATAATAAATTCCAATAATTGCGGTAGCAAAAATTAATAAAATAGTGCTCATAGCACCTATATGAGATCCGATTTTTATTAAAAGATAGATTTCAACAGCAGGTACCAGGATAATTGTTAATAATATTGGGTTCATTTGTCCTTAATCTAAATTGCTGGTTGAAATTAATCAACATAGTAATTACTATCAGTTTATGAGTTACAGTTTTGAATATATTGACATTATATTGTTAGCGATGATTGCAGGATTCATTTTTTTAAGACTGAGAGGAATACTTGGCAAAAGAACTGGTTTTGAGGGAAAAACTCCCACTCAATTTAAAGAAGTATTAAAAAATATTAAGGTGGAGCAACCCAGAAAAACAAATGAAATATTTGATACATCTGCCCAAGAAGAATTCTTAAAAGGAGCAAAAATAGCCTACGAAACAATAATCACAGATTTTAGTGATAACGACAACAAGATTACAAATAGTAGGCAATTGTTAAATGGAAAGATTTACAGCCAATTCAACGATGCTCTTAAAGAAAGAAGTTCCAGAGGTCACTATGCTGAAATCACTTTTATAGGAATAAATTCAGCAGAAATTAAGGAGCATAAAAAAATTGGTAATATTTTAAATGTAACTGTCGATTTTATTGCGGAGGTGATAACTTGTATTAGAGATAAAGATAAAAAAATTATTTCAGGAGATCCAGAAAAAATTAAAAAAATATATGATACTTGGGTATTTTCAAGAGATACAACTTCTATTAATCCTAACTGGCAATTAGTTAATACATTAACTTAATTGAATTTCGATATTTCAGATAAGGATAAAAAAGACTGGGAAAATTTTATTTTAAGTGAAGAGAAACTTCCAAACAAAGATACTAAATTAAAAATAAAAAAAAATTCTAGCACTCGATCAATTGATTTACACGGATATACACTTGATCATGCTCATGAGGCTTGTAAGGAATTTATATTTAAATCTTACGCAGATAAAATAAATAAATTGATAATTGTTACAGGTAAAGGCCTCCATTCTGAAAATGAAAAGAATCCATATGTTTCAAAAGATTTGAGTATTTTAAAATATTCAGTACCCAATTATATAAAAAAAAATTCAGACTTAATGAGGCTTATCAGGGAGATTAGTGACGCAACTATTGAGGATGGTGGCGAAGGTGCTTTTTATATATATTTAAAGAAAAAAAATAAATAATCATGATTATATGGTTATCATCATATCCTAAAAGTGGGAACACTTTAGTTAGATCTTTATTGTCTGCCTATTTATTTACTGAGGATGGAAAATTTAATTTTGAGAGTCTAAAAAATATATCTCTTTTTCCAGACATAACATTCTTTGAAAAATTAGGTGTAAATGTTGAAAGCGATGATGAAGTTTTAAAAAATTATATTCGCGCCCAGGAAGAAATAAATAAAAATAATTACAAAGCTATTACTTTTTTAAAAACGCACAGTACACTTCACAGTATCAATAATCATAAGTTTACAAATTATAAAAACACACATGGTGTTATCTATATAGTAAGAGATCCAAGAAACGTTGTGACCTCGTATGCAAATCATAATCAAATTACTATTGAACAAGCAGCTGAGGCCATTAAGTCTTTTAAAGTTCTTGGGGGTGTTAAAAATTCAAAAATTGCAGCTGATAGAGGGAAAACTCATGTAGGAAGTTGGTCTTCACATTATAATGTTTGGAAGGAGTTCAAAAAAACAAATAGATATTTGTTAGTAAAATACGAAGATCTTATTTCAGATACAAAAACACAATTCTTAAGAATGTTAAATTTTATATATACACTTGGAAATGCTAAACACAATATTGATCAAGAAAAGTTAAATAATGCAATTAACACAACTACATTTGAAAATTTACAAAACATGGAGAAATCAATGCCTTTTCACGAAGCAAAAAAAATTAACAATAAATACGTTACATTTTTTAAATATGGTCCAAAAAATGATTGGAAACAAATACTTTCTTCAAAAATTTCTCAGAATTTAGAACTCGAGTTTAGCACTGAAATGAAAGAATTGGGTTATTTATAAAATTAAAGAATGAACTTTGAAAGATCAGTGTCTTTAACTAAATTATCTAAGTTTTTGTCAATATAATCTTTATTAATTATAATTTTTTCACCTGCACGGTCTGTTGCTGTGAAACTTATTTCATCCAAAATTCTTTCAATTATAGTATGTAACCTTCTTGCACCTATATTTTCTACAGTCGCGTTTACTTCAGATGCAATATTAGCAATAGTGTCAATTCCATCATCAGAAAATTCTAAATCAACATTCTCAGTTTTTAACAAAGCTACATATTGTTTAATTAAACTGAAATCAGGCTCTCTTAAAATTCTTTTAAAATCTTCACTGGTTAATGCTTCCAGTTCAACTCTAATAGGTAATCTCCCTTGAAGTTCAGGTAGCAAGTCGGATGGTTTTGCAAGTTGAAATGCTCCTGACGCAATAAACAAAATATGATCTGTTTTAATTGGACCATGTTTAGTATTTACCGTTGTTCCTTCAATAAGTGGAAGTAAATCTCTTTGAACACCTTCTCTTGATACATCACCACCAACCCTATCAGTTCTAGCAGAAATCTTATCTATTTCATCCAAGAAAACTATTCCATTATTTTCAGTAGACAGTTTTGCAGCTTTAACAATCTTATCCTGCTCAATTAATTTATCAGATTCATCATTAATTAAAATTTCATGAGACTCTTTAACGGTCATTTTCTTTTTCTTTTCTTTTGTTCCCATCGATTTACCAATCACTTCACTAATGTTAATCATGCCAACATTTGCTCCTGGCATACCTGGAATTTCAAATGAGGCACCACCAGATCCTGCATCACTCACAGCAATCTCTATTTCATTATCATCAAGATCACCATTTCTTAACCTTTTTCTAAAACTCTCTCTTGTTGCTAAACTTGCTTTTTTTCCAACTAATGCATCTAAAACTTTTTCTTCTGCTGCTTTTTGAGCTTGAGCAAAAACTTCTTTTCTCTTTTTTACTTTCTCCATTGCAATTGCAATTTCAATTAAATCTCTAACAATTTGCTCCACATCTCTCCCAACATAACCAACTTCAGTAAATCTAGTTGCTTCTACCTTCACGAAAGGTGCTTCAGCTAATTTAGAAAGTCTTCTAGAAATTTCAGTTTTCCCGACCCCTGTTGGACCAATCATTAAAATATTTTTTGGTAAAACCTCATTTTTCATTTCACCTTTAAGTGCTTGCCTTCTCCATCTATTTCTTAAAGCAACAGCCACAGCTTTCTTTGCTTTATTTTGACCAACAACAAATCTGTCGAGTTCTGAAACAATTTCCCTAGGAGAAAGAGAACTAACTAAAGATGCGTCCTCTTTTTTATTTTGTTCCTTAGGGTGCAGGGGTGTTACGTTAGAATTATCCATTATATTTTTTCAATTTTGACATTATCGTTTGTAAAAACACATATATCAGCAGCAACTTTTATAGCTTTTTTTGCAACTTCTTCAGCTGACATTTTACCTTCCATTAAAACCTTACCTGCGGCCAGGGCATAATTACCACCAGAACCTATTCCAATTACATCACCTTCGGGCTCTAAAACATCACCTGTACCTGAAATAATATAACTATTATTTTTATCACCAACAGCCATTAATGCTTCTAATCTTCTTAAATATTTATCTGTTCGCCAATCTTTAGCTAGCTCAACAGCAGCTCTTGATAAATTACCAGCGTGTTTTTCTAGCTTACCTTCTAATCTTTCAAATAAAGTTAATGCATCTGCGGTCGATCCTGCAAATCCAGCAACTACATCTCTTTTTTCGATTTTTCTTACTTTTGAAGCAGTGCTTTTGACAACCGTATTTCCCATACTAACTTGTCCATCACCAGCAACTACAACTTCATTGTTTTTTCTAACCAGTACAATTGTTGTCATAAATAGTAAATGGTAACTATTTTTGATACTTCAAGTACTCATACTAACGTTGATATACTATGATTATGTATGTATACCTCTAAAATATATGGCTAGAAAAGGAAAAGTATCTCGTAAAACAAAAGAAACTAGCATTAGTGTTGAAGTCAATATTGATGGTAAGGGTCAGTACAAAATTGACACTGGCATTGGTTTTCTAGATCACATGTTAGAGCAATTATCAAAGCATTCTCTAATTGATTTAAAAGTTAAAGCTAAAGGAGATACACATATTGATCTTCACCACACTACGGAAGATACAGGTATTGCAATTGGTGAGGCCTTAAAAAAAGCTGCAAAAAAATTTGTTGGTATCAAACGTTATGCTCATAGAGTAATTCCAATGGATGAAACTTTAACAAGAGTTGCAATTGATGTTTCGAATAGACCTTATTTGATTTGGAAAGTAAAACTGAAAGTTGAGAAACTAGGAGAGATGGATACTGAATTATTCAAAGAATGGTTCCAAGCTTTTTCACAATCAGCAGGCATTACTCTACACGTTGAAAATATTTATGGAGACAATAGTCACCACATTATTGAGTCTTGCTACAAAGGTTTGGCTAGATCATTAAGAGATGCTTTAGAGATGGATCTTCGAAATAAAAAAAGTATTCCATCAACTAAAGGCTCATTATAAGTTTAATGAATGTCACAATTGTTGATTATAATTCCGGCAATATAAGCTCAGTAATAAATTCTTTTAAGGAAGTTGCCAAAGATAAGGTAAATATTGATGTAACTTCAGATTTGACTAAGATTAAAACTAGTGACAAAGTGGTTTTGCCAGGTCAGGGTTCGTTTAAAAGTTGTGTTGACGCACTAAATAATATCAATGGTTTGGTTGATACTCTAAATGATTTTGTCTTAACAAATAAAAAATCTATTCTTGGAATTTGTGTCGGATTGCAAATGTTTGCCGATGTTGGTTATGAAGAAACAGAAACTAAGGGTTTAGGATGGATTCCAGGCAAGGTATCAAAAATTAACAATAAAAATGGAAAGTATAAACTTCCTCACATTGGTTGGAATCAAATAAATATTTTGAAAGATAGTAAGATTTTTAAAAATATAAAAAATAATTCTCATATGTATTTTGTTCACAGTTATGAACTTATTCCAAATGATAAAAGTGTGGTATCAGCAACTACAGACTACTCATCTAATATTGTCTGTTCTGTTGAGAAAGAAAATATTTTTGGAACCCAATTTCACCCAGAAAAAAGTGACAAAATTGGTCTTAAAATGATTGAAAATTTCATTAAATTATAATTATGAAAAATTTTTTACTTTTAATGTTACTTTTGTTATGCGCATGTGAAAGTGTAAATATACAAAAAGATACAAATAAAAATAAAAAAAATCAAAGTATTCAAATGGAAGTTACTATTGAACCAAGTATTAAAATAAAAAAATGAAAATATTTCCAGCTATAGATATTAAAGATAAAAGGTGCGTAAGGTTAATTAAAGGAGACTTCAATAATAAAACAGAATACAAAATATCACCGCTCGAACAAGCCGGAAAGTATAAAGATCATGGATTTAAAAATTTACACATCGTAGATCTTGATGGAGCTTTAACCGGTGAGACCGTAAATCTAGACATTATTAATCAAATAGTTAGAAAATTTGATTTAAAAATTGAAGTAGGGGGTGGTGTTAGAAGTATTGATAATATTAAGAAATACACTGATGCTGGTGTCGAAAAGGTAATTTTAGGAAGTGCTGCTATAAAAGATAAAAATTTTTTAAAAGAAGCCTGCGAAAAATTTCCAAATCAAATTGCTCTTAGCTTGGATGCTAAAGACGGATACTTATCTGTTAATGGATGGAAAGAAAATTCTAATCAATTAAGTTTGGATTTTTTAAAAGAAGTAAATGACTTTGGTGTTAGTAGATTAATTTATACGGATATAAATCAAGATGGTATGAAGCAAGGCCCAAATTTTGAGGAAACATTAAAAGTTGCTGATACTTCAAATTGTCCAGTTATAATATCTGGAGGGGTTTCCTCAATTGAAGATATTAAAAAAGCTAAAGAATTAATTAATAAAAATATTGAAGGTATAATAGTAGGGAAAGCCATATATGATGGTGATATTAAGCTAGATGATTTAGTTAAGGAATTAGATGCTTAAAAATCGAATAATACCCTGTCTAGATGTCAAAAACGGTCGTGTAGTGAAGGGCATCAATTTTGTAGACTTAAAGGATGCAGGAGACCCTGTTGAGCAAGCAAAAATTTATTCAGATGGTGGTGCTGATGAAATTTGCTTTTTAGATATCACTGCTTCAAACGAAAATAGAGATACAATTTATGATGTTGTAAACAAAACTTCCAAGAAATGTTTTGTTCCATTAACTGTTGGTGGTGGTGTTAGAAGTATTGAGGATATTAATAAACTACTTAATTGTGGAGCAGATAAAGTATCAATTAATACTGCTGCGGTTCAAAATGCAGAAGTGGTTGAGAACAGTTCAAGAAAGTTTGGTTCACAATGCATTGTAGTTGCAATTGATGCAAAGAAAAATGATAGTGGGTGGGAAATTTTTACTCATGGAGGAAGAAATCCTACTGGTATAAATGCACTGGAATTTGCTTCAAAAATGGAGAGGTGTGGCGCAGGTGAGTTATTAGTCACTTCAATGGATAAAGATGGAACTAAGTCAGGATATGATATTGAGTTAATGAAAAAAATATCTTCTAGTGTTAATATTCCAGTTATTGCATCTGGTGGAGTTGGAAATTTAGATCACCTGGTGGATGGAATAAAATCAGGCGCAAGTGCTGTTTTAGCAGCATCTATATTTCATTATGGCACTTATTCAGTTAATGAAGCTAAGCAATATTTGGCTTCAAAAGATATACCTGTTAGAATTTAGTATGTTAAAAATTTTAGAAGATATCGTGACACTTGCAAGAGAGCGAAAAAGTAATCCTGTTCAAGGTTCATATACCAATAAGCTTTTAGAAGACAAATCTTTTGCAAAAGAAAAAGTTTTAGAGGAAATTAATGAATTAATAGAAGCCGTAGAAAAAGATTCAAATAAAATACATGAAGCAGCTGATGTCCTTTATCATTTAATTATGTATCTTGAAAAAAGTGATGTAAAAATTGAAGAAGTTATGGAAGAACTTAAAAATCGAAAAAAATAATTTATTTCATTTTAATAAATAAAGTAATTTTGTGGATAAATACAAAGCTATATTAGAAAATATTAATAACAAAAATTTCGAAAAAGCTGAAAAAATTTGTAATGAAATAAAAGATCTAGAAAATGATCATATTGCTCTTAATTTATTAGGTCTAACTCAAGTTAATCAAAGCAAATACGATTTAGCAGAAAAAAATTTCATTAAGTCTTCAAAACTTAATAGAATTTTTGAATCTCCGATAAGAAATTTATTTTTAATTTATCTAAAGCAAAAAAATTCAATAAAAATGAAATTCTTTGCAAACAAATTAATAAATTTAGATAATAAGAATTCTGATTATAATTATTTTTTAGCATTAGCACTTGAATTTAACCATTCTTATGATGAATCAATAAAGTTTTATAAAAAAAGTATTGAACTAAATTATAAAGAAAAACAAAATGCGTTTAATAACATAGGAAATATATTATTAAGAAATAAGCGTCCAGAAGAATCTATAAGGTATTTCAAACAAGCTCATGAATTGGATAAAGAAAATCATCATATTATTTACAACTTATTATCAAACTATGCTGAATTGAGAGATATAAATAATTTAGAGATAAGTTTAAACAAAACAATTTCTGAAGAAAAAAATCAAAAAATATTTAATTATTTTAAAGCAGAATTATTTATTTTAAAAAATGAAATAGAAAAAGCAAAAGAAATACTTCTCAAAAATTTAGATGATATTCGTTTCAGTATTAAATTAATAAGATTGTATTTTCAAACAGGAGCAAATGAATCAGGAAAAAAATTATTTTTAGAAATTAATCATAAGATAGATCAAGATCCCAATTGCAACAATTTTCTTGCAAATACATACCTTTACGAGGGAGATTTTAAAAATGGATGGAGATATTATGACAAAAGAATATCTAAAATTGTTGGGACATATAACAATATCACTGAATGGACTGGAGAGTCTTTATCAAATAAAAAAATTTTAGTTTTTAGTGAACAAGGACTAGGGGACACAATCCAATTTTCAAAATATTTACTCCCACTTTTAAAAATATCAAAAAATGTAACATTTGTTGTGCAAGATAAATTAATTAATTTTTTTAAAAAAGATATTAAGGGACTTAAAATTAAGCAGATCACTGAGATTGATCAAAAAAATTATGATTTTAAAATTGATCTAGGTTCTTTGATAAAATTTTTTTATAAGAAAAAAATAAATGGCCCAATTAGATTGTTTGATCTGGTTAATCTAAATAAAAAAACTGAATTAGTTAAAATAAATAAATCAAAATTAAATGTAGGGATTGCTTGGTCAGGTTCTTTTTATGGACCAGGAGAACCATACCGATCATTAAATTTGCAAGATTTAGAAAAATTATTTTCATTAAATATTAATTTTTATTGTTTGCAAAGTGAAATTCGAAATAATGACTATAATTATTTTAAATCTCTCAATATTACTGATTGTAGTAACTTTGATTTATTTCAAGTAGGTGAAATTATTAACAATTTGGATCTTATCATAAGTGTTGATACTTCTATTTTACACTTAGCTTCAAGTTTTAATAAAAAAACATGGGGCATACTAAATTTATATCCTGATTGGAGATGGAGTAAATTTGAAAAATTTAATCCTTATAGTTCTTTAAAATTATTTCGACAAACAAAATTTAATTACTGGGATGATACAATTAATGATATTTATAGCCAATTAAAATATTTAATTAGACAACAAGAGGTACATAAGTTTAAAATAAAAAATAATAAATAAGAAATATTTAAATCAAAATTTTTAATGGTTTACGACGATAACAATATTTTTGCTAAAATCTTGAGAGGAGAAATACCTTGTAACAAAATTTATGAGGATGACTTTGTTTTATCATTTCATGATATTAATCCTCAAAAAAAAATTCATGCCTTAGTAATTCCTAAAGGTAGGTACATAGATTTAGATGATTTTAGTTTAAATGCTACCTCAAAGGAGGTAGTGGGTTTATTAAAAGGAGTTAATATTGTTGCAAAAAAGCTTGGTATATCAACTGAAGTAGGTATGGGCTATAGAGTTTTATCCAATATTAGTCATCATGGTGGTCAAGAGGTTCCTCATTTACATTTCCATCTTTTTGGGGGTGAAAAAGTAGGAAAAATGGTTGAGTGACAAAAGAAGTAAAAAGAAATTACTTAGAAATAAATTCTCTTGAAGATCTTAATGAACGATCCAAGCCTTCAGATGACTATTCATTAAATTTATTGGACCCAATCAACTTTCAGCTAAATAAATTTTTTTATAAGAATATTGGTAAGAAACATAAGTGGGTGGATAGATTAATTTGGACTGAAGAACAGTGGATAGATTATGCTTCAAGCAATAAAGTTAGAACATATGTTTTGAAATGCAAAGATGATTTGGTAGGCTTTTTTGAATTAATTTACCATGAAGAGAAAAAAGAAGTTGAAATAGCTTACTTAGGTATTCTAGAGGATTATCAAAATAAACAACTAGGATCATATATATTATCTGAGGCTATAAAAAAATCTTTCAAAAATAAAATTGATCGAGTTTGGGTTCATACTTGTACATTAGATCATAGAAATGCTTTAAAAAATTATATTACCAGAGGGATGAAAATATTTAAAACTGAAACTATTAATATTTAGTTTTGAGCTGGAAGTTTAAATATTTTTTTTGAGATTATTCTATTTTTACGAATTGATGATAAAAATGTAATATTAAAATTTTGATAAATGTCGGTATTTTGCCAACCAATTAAATTAAAAGTTTCTTTATCAAAAAAAATATTAATTTCACTATCTTTTTCTTTAATTGTATAATTGATAAAAGATTCATCAACAATTCTTTCTTCCAAAATGTTAATTTTATTAATTAAAAAATCTTTATCTAAAATTAAATTGAGAGGGGTTTTTTTAAGTGGATATCGATAATAACTTGTTATAGTTTTTACAACTAAAGATTTACCGTTAGATACCAGAATTTTATTATTACTCCTAGCATACTCACAAAATATTTTTTTTGGATATTCAATTGTACAATTTCCATTTTCAATTTTTCCATTAATATTTTGTTCAAAATTAAAATGTAGATTTCTTGTATTTTTTAAATTTTCAATAATTCTATCTTTATTATTGGCGCTACTATTTGTAATTAGAATTAATAGAAATAGGATTACTTTAAATTTTAACATTAAAGAACATCTCTTTTACCAACATGATTCGCTTTACTAACTATGCCATCTGCTTCCATCATATCAATAATTCTTGCAGCTCTATTGTATCCTATTTGAAGTTTTCTTTGTAAAAAAGAGGTAGAAGCTTTACCTTCTGACCTAATTATTTCTATAGCTTGCTGGTAAAGTTCATCCTTATCTCCTTGATTAGTACTATCTCCAATATCTTTTTCGTCTGCAAAATTTAGTATTTCATCTACATAATCTGGTTCTGCTTGTGATCTTAAAAAATTATTAATTTTTCCTATTTCAATGTCTGAAACAAAAGGTGCGTGTATTCTAACTATTCTATTAGCAGAAGACATATACAACATATCCCCTTTACCTAGCAACTGTTCCGCTCCTTGTTCCCCTAGGATCGTTCGACTATCAATTTTTGAAGTAACTTGAAAAGATATTCTTGTAGGAAAATTTGCTTTAATAGTTCCTGTAATTACATCAACACTTGGTCTTTGAGTTGCCATAATA
>CABYOP010000024.1 GCA_902520645.1 uncultured Pelagibacteraceae bacterium
CAATTTCAGCGAGTGTATTGATAATTATTGCATTAATTATCGTTGTAACACAACAATACTAACAGTTTGTTTGGTCTTTATTGCCACTTGCAATTAGAGAGATTTGTTTATTAAATTAAATATTAATTAATTAATAACTAGAGGAAATAAAATGAAAATAAATAAAATAATCATAAGTTTTATTTCTGCAGCTGTAATTTTATTATCAACATCAGTCGCATCTTTTGCTAAAGTTGTTGGAGATAAAATTGTTTTAGGTGCAGCAATTTCATTAACTGGTAAATACTCTTCTAATGGTGTTCATACTCAAAACGGTTACAATATGGCCGTAGATAGAATTAACAGCATGGGTGGTGTTAAAGTTGGTGGTAAAACTTATAAGTTTGACATTATTTATTATGATGATGAATCAAACCCAAAAAGAGCAGCTCAACTTGCTGAAAGATTAATTTCACAAGATGGTGTTGAGTTTATGCTTGGTCCATACAGTTCAGGATTAACTAAAGCGATAGCTCCAGTTACAGAAAAGTACGGTGTTCCAATGGTGGAAGCAAATGGCGCATCTAGATCTTTGTTTACAAAAGGTTACAAATATCTATTTGCTGTATTAGCTCCTGCTAATTTATATCTTGATGTTGCTATTGATTTAGCAGTTGAAAAGAATAATGGAAAACCAGTAACTGTTGCAATGGCATTTGAACAAGATGCATTTTCTCAAGACGTTAGATTGGGAGTTTTAGAAGCAATTAAAAGAACAGGCTCTAAACAAGTAATTGATGATAAATTACCAAAAGAGCTAAATGACATGGCTGCAACTTTAGTAAAAGTGAAGCAAATGAAACCAGATGTTTTAGTTGTTTCAGGTCATACAAAAGGTGCTTTAACTGCTATTAGACAAATATCTGAGATGAAAGTAGATGTTCCAATGTTAGCTATGACACACTGTGATGCAGCGAAATTATCAAAGCAACATGGTAAGAACTCACAATATGCTTTATGTGCTTCTCAGTGGCACAAAACACTAACATATAAAGATGACTTCTTTAAAGATGGTATGACTTATGACGCAGACTTTACTAAGGAGTTTGGTTATGCGCCTCCATATCAAGCAGCAGAATCATCAGCTGCTCTATTGGTATTTAAAGATGCATTTGAAAGAGCAAATTCTTTTGATCAAAAGAAAGTAAGGGATGCTCTTGCAGCTACTAATATGCAAACTTTTTATGGAAACATAAAATTTGCATCAGGTGGTCAGAATGTTGATAAGCCAATGGTACTTTTCCAAGTTATGTGTGACGATGGTGGAAAATGTGAAAACAAAGTTGTTGCTCCAACTAAATGGGCTTCAGCTAAATTGATTCACCCAATTCCTTCGTGGTCTCAAAGATAAAACAAATCTATAAATACCCCCTAATATAATATATATAGGGGGTATTTTTTTTTATAGGATTCATTATGGATTTCATGGTCTTCCAATATCCAATGATTTCTGTTCAAGCATGTTTGGACGGAATATTACTTGGAATATTATTTGCATTGATTGCATATGGTATGGCACTTCAATGGGGCGTAATGAATATAATTAATATTGCCCAAGGAGATCTAGTTATTTTAGGAGGATACATTGCTTATTTTATGTATCTTTACGGTATTCACCCAGCATGGGGAGTTATTGTATCACCAATAATAATGTTTTTTGTGGGTATAGCAATTTACAAACTTGTAATTAATAAAGTTGTCGATAGAGATTTGTTTATATCTATCTTAGCCACATTTGGAATAAGTATTCTGTTCATGCAATTAATGAACTTTGCATTTGGAGCCGATGTTGTTCTTGCAAACTCAGATTATGGAACAACTATGTTATTTAATAATAATGTTGTTCTGCCAAATTCGAAAATATTTTCAGCATTTATAAGCATTTTATTCGCAATTTGTTTAGTAATTTACATGAAAAAATCTAAGCTTGGTCGTGCAATCAGAGCTACAGCCCAAAATGCAAGAGCAGCAAAGATTTTAGGTGTTGATACAGAAAAAGTTTATGCAGCAACTTTCGGAATTAATGCAGCTCTTTGCGGTGTTGCTGGAGCACTAATTTCAATTACTTTTACAATTCACCCATATATGGGACTTCCTTATACAATAAGATCTTTTATGATTGTTATTATTGCAGGATTAGGAAATTTACCTGGCGTTGCAATGTCAGGAATGGGCTTAGGTGTTTTTGAAGAATTTGCAGATTATATACTTGGAACCGAATTTAGAATTGGATCAGTATTTTTATTATTAGTTTTAATACTAGTTTATAGAAGATTTAAACTTTCTAGAAAAAGAGAGTACTTGAAATGAGAAAGGTTAAAATTAAAGATAACCAAGGTAAATTAATAGAAGTTGATATAGTTAAATTTAAGAAACATTTAGATGAATATCATTCAAATGGTTCAAGTGTTCATGAGGAAGATGGACATTATTTTACTATTAACCAAAATTTTAGAAATAAAATATTAAATCTTTATGAACAAAAATAATTTACTCTTATATAGTGGAATTTTAATTTTTGGTATAGCCGCTCCATTCTTGCTTCCAGCTTTCAAAGTGCAGTTATCTATTCTTTGTGTATTAATAGTTTTAGCAACCACATGGAATATTCAAGGTGGTGAAATGGGGTATAACTCATTTGGTAATATACTCTTTTATGGCCTCGGCATGTATTTATGTGCCTCTGTTCAGGTTGGTATGTTTTTCCCGCTAGCTGAATGGACTGAAAGTGGTGGTGAAAAAACATTTGTTCATACTCCTGCACAATTTTTTCAAGGGATGGCTGTTGGTTTGATAGTTGCGGCGGTTGTGCCAACTATTGTGGCTGGTTTAATTGGATATTCTATTTTAGGACTTAGAGGGCATTATTTTGCCATTTGCACACTAGGTTTGGGTGTTGCAGCAGGTGAAATTTCTGGAGGAATTGAAATCATTGGAGCTGGACAAGGTTTCACTACTCCACCGTTTCCTGATGTAGGAAGTTTAGAATCACGAGGTGAATTTTTTTATTTTCTAAGCTTTTTTGTTTTAATACTAACTTTCATAGCTGTCAGAGGAATTTACACAACCAGATTTAAATTAATATTAAATGCAATTAGGGATAATGAAGATAAGGCTGAGGCTATGGGAATTCAAACGATGAAGTACAAAATAGTTGGTTGGATGATATCAGCTTTCTTTTGTGGTCTTGCTGGAGGAATTATGGGTGGCTTAGTTGGATATATTGATTCAACTGATGTTGCTTTTGATGGAAGAGAGATGGGAGTTTTCATGGTTCTGATGGCAATCTTAGGTGGAAAAGGAACTCTTTGGGGACCAATTATTGGTGCAACAGTTTTTCATATTTTCAAAGAGGGTTTTTGGACTTTCTTCTTAGGTTGGCAATATGTTGCGCTCGGAGTTTTAATTGTAGTTATAGTTATTTATTTTCCAGAGGGGATAATGGGTTGGTTAAGAGAAAAATATCCCGAAAGATTTGGTGAAGTTGTAGATGAAAAAGATCGTAAGGCTCAGGTGGAACTTAAATGAGTATTCTAGAAGTTAGCAATGTAAGTAAATCATTTGGTGGCGTAAAAGCTAATGTTGATATTTCAATGAATGTTGAAAAAGGCAGAATAGTTGGATTAATTGGGCCTAATGGATCTGGTAAAACAACATTATTTAATTCGATAGTTGGAACATATCCAATAGATAATGGTTCAATCAAGTTTAATAACACTGAGGTTTCAGAACTACCAGTACCAGTTATTGCAAAACTTGGATTGTTAAGAACTTTTCAACAAACTCGAATTTATGGAAAGTTAAACTGCGTAGAAAATATGCTCATTAGTCATAAAGGAAGTGATGAAAGTTTAATGAAGATTTTTTCAGCAATTCCTAAGGAACTTACAGAAAAAGCTGAAAATTTATTAAATTTTGTAGGCTTATATCAAAAAAGAAATTTGAGAGCAGGGGATTTATCATTTGGACAGCAAAAATTATTAGAATTAGCCATGGCACTAATGAATGAGCCAGAAATGCTATTATTAGATGAGCCAACAGCTGGAATTAATCCAACACTGATTAATGGAATTATAGACAGGTTAATAAAAGTAAACCAAGATTTTGGAATTACTCTTTTAGTTATTGAACATAATATGAGAGTAATCATGCAGCTAGCTGAAAATATTTTCTGTTTAGCCCACGGCAAAATGTTAGCTAATGGCTCGCCTGATGAAATTAAAAATGATAAACGCGTAATAGATGCGTATTTAGGAGCTCAATAATGTCAAATCAGTATGAAGTATTAGGAAAAGCTCCTGGCCCAGAGGATTTAAAAAAGTTATCACCTAGCGAAATACATTTAACCATTAAAGGTCTAAATGCTGGATATGGAAAAATGGAAATATTGCATAATTTTGATTTATTTGTAAACAAGGCACAGTCTTTATGTTTAATTGGTCCAAATGGTGCAGGAAAATCTACAATACTTCATTCTATTTATGGATTTACCAATATTTTCTCAGGTCAAATAGAAATTGATGGCAAAGAAATTACAAATTTAACACCAGCAGAAAAGTTAAAATCTGTAGGTATAGCTTATATACTTCAAGATAATTCAGTATTTCCTGACATGACTGTAGAGGAAAATTTACTAATGGGTGGATATATTAAAGAAAATACTGATGAGTCTTATCAAGAAGCTGAAAGAATTTTTGAGAAATATGAAAGACTAAGAAATAGAAGAAATCAGCCAGCAAAAGTTTTGTCAGGAGGAGAAAGAAGATTGTTAGAAATTTCTAGAGCCCTTGTGATGAAACCATCAGTTTTATTAGTTGACGAACCATCGATTGGATTAGAACCAAGATATATTGATATGGTTTTTGAAATTTTAAGAGATCTTCAGGAAAATGAAAAAAAAACAATCATTCTTGTTGAACAAAATGCTAAAAAAGGATTAGAATTTGCAGATATAGGATATGTCTTAGTATCTGGTGAAACTGCTATCGCTGGCAAAGGAGATGATTTACTTAAAAATCCTGATGTTGGCAGACTATTCCTTGGCGGTTAATGATTAATAGGCAGTTTTTCTTTAAGGGATATAAATCAATTCTTGCAGCCGATAGTCCTGCAATTGCTTTGGGGTGTTGTTTCATTGCTATAGGAGCTTTACTTAAAAATTTAGGTTTTAATATTCAAGAAAGTATTTTTTCTACAATGTTAACTTATGCTTTGCCAGGTTCATTAGTAATGGCAGAGTCATTATTAGTCGGAGCATCATTATTAAATATTTTTTTAGCAGTTTGGTTTGTTAATGCGAGACTTTATCCAATGGCAGTTTCTTTGTTTCCACTAATGATGCATAAAAATCAACCTAAATGGAAATACTATTTTTCATGTCATTTCATTGCTGTGTCTGCTTGGTTGATAATGAAAAGTAACTATAAGACAGTTCCCAAAAAACAAAGAATTGATTTTTGGATTGGTATTGGTAGCGCAACCTGGAGCGTAGCAGTTTTAGGTACTTTTATAGGTTTTTATTTTTCAGAGTATTTAAATAAAGATATGATGATGGGATTAGCTATTTTAAATCCAGTTTATTTCTTATGCATGATGGTGGGAGCCTCAAAAACAATACAAATTACATTGTCAGTTATACTTGGAACAATATTAGGACCAATTTTTTATTTTTTATCACCAGAATGGTCTATTTTACTTGGAGGTATAATTGGTGGAACAATTGCATATCTCATAGGAGAACTAAATGTCAGTTAGTATTTTTTATGCAATCTTAGTTACTTCATTAGCAACCTTTATTTCAAGATTTCTTGGAGCTGTAAGCTCACAAGGTATTAAGGAGACTTCAAAATTATTTAAATGGTTTAATTGTTTAGCCTATGCAACTTTAGCAGCACTAATTGCTAGAACAATTATTTTTCCTGCTGGTGTTCTGATTGACGCAAGTTATTTAAGTAGAATAATTGTTGTCGTATTGTCATTAGTTGTATTCTTTGTGTCTAAACAAAATTATGTTTATCCCACAGTTTTTTCTGCCTTATGTATGGCAGCCATTAACAATTATTTTTAATTCAAATTGATTTATTATTTAAGTTAATTTAAAATTAAATATGGAAAAAATTGAGGGCTTAGAAGTTCAAAATCATAAAGACTCTAGTAGAATATTAAATATTCAATTAGATGATGATATTGTAAAAAAATTAATTTTTCCTTTTAATAAATTTGATCTTACTGCGCTGGAACTTAAACCATTTACTAGATTTACAATTGCGAAAAGTCTTGATGATTTAACTAACAATAAACTAAGTAAGTTAATCAATTCGATACTCCGAGATAGATCAACCGGTTGCTTTATTATTGGTCCTAAAAATATTTCAACAAAAACTAATGATAAATTTTTAGTAAAATTGTCAACTGCTATTGCTCACCTTATTGGAATTCCAAATCATGACTCAATGGCAGGAAAATACTATGCTAGATTTCATGTAAAGCATGAAGATGCTAGCGACTCTTATTTGAGAAAAGCTTACAGAAATATGGATTTGCATACAGATGGAACATATGTAAAGGAAGTTACCGATTGGTTAGTTATGACTAAACTAGAGGAGCAAAATGTAAAAGGTGGTGAAACTGCAATGTTACATTTAGATGATTGGGAGCATTGTGATGATTTATCCAATGATCCTGTTGGTCAACAAGATTTTGTTTGGGGCTCTCCTAAAAGTAAAAATATTGATTATAAGGTAGAGCATCCAGTTTTTTCTTTTGATAAAGAAGGAAGACCTAAAATTTCATACATAGATCAGTTTCCAGAACCTAAAAATATGGAACAGGGAAATTTTTTACAAAAATTATCTGATGCTTTAGAGGAAAGTAAAAATAAAATAATTACTAAATTACCAGTAGGTCATTCTGTTATAGCTAATAATTATTTCTGGCTTCATGGAAGAAAACCATTCAAAGAAAATAAAGAATTAAGTAGGGAATTGTTGAGAATTAGAGGCTCTTTTTTTGTTAATTAATTCAATATAATCAATATAAAGTAATCAAAACTTTATGAATTTAGGATTTATTGGCACTGGCAAAATAGCATCTTCGGTAATTACTGGAATTTGTACTTCTAAAATTTCCTACAAGAAAATAATAATTTCTCCAAGAAATACAATAATAGCCAAGGCTTTAAAGTCAAAATTTAAGAAAATTACAATTGCTAAAACCAATCAACAAATTGTAGACCAATCGGATTGGGTTTTCTTATCAGTTACCCCGAGCGTGGGTGAAAAAATTATTAAAAACTTAAAATTCAAGTCCAAACAGACAGTAATAAGTTTTATTTCTACGATTACATTGTCACAATTAAAAAAAGCTATTAAAGTTAAAGCAAAAATAGTTAGAGCAATACCTTTGCCTCCAATCTCCTTAAAGAAAGGACCAGTACCTATTTGCCCTCCAAATATTAAAGTTAAGAAGTTTTTTAATCATTTAGGAACAACTGTTGAAATTAAAAAAGAAAAATCCTCAATTAACTTTTGGACAACTTCTGGCATGATGGCTCCATTTTACGAATTATTGAGAGTTATGACTGATTGGTTAGTTAAAAGAGGTGTAAAGAGAGATAATGCTCAAAAATATATTACATCGTTATTTTTAGCCTTATCTGAAGATGCAGTTAAAAATTCAAAAGAAAATTTAAAGTTTTTGGTTAAAGAGTCTCAAACTCCAAAAGGTTTAAACGAGCAAGGTGTTAAAGAGTTATCAAAAGCTGGATTTTATAAATCTCTTGAAAAAACTTTAAATAGCATTCATCGAAGACTTAACAAATAGACTGAATGTCAGAAAATATTTTAGAAATTAAAAATTTATCAAAATACTTTGGTGGATTAGCCGCTGTTTCAGATTGCTCTTTAAAAGTTTCAAGAGGTACTATTACAGGAATTATTGGACCTAATGGATCTGGTAAGACAACATTATTTAATTTGATTGCAGGAAATTTAAAGTCCTCAGCTGGTGAAGTAATTTTTGATAATGAAAATATTACAGATATCCCTTCTTTTGAATTATTTTCTAAAGGATTATTAAGAACTTTTCAAATAGCACATGAATTTTCTAATCTATCAGTATTAGAAAATTTAATGATGGTGCCTGGTAACCAGTCTGGAGAAAAGCTTATGACAGCGTTATTAAAACCAAGTTTAGTTTTAAAAGAAGAAGAATTAGTAAAAGAAAAAGCAAAAGAAGTTGTTGATTTTCTTAATCTTGGTCATTTATCGAATGAATTAGCTGGTAATTTATCTGGAGGACAAAAAAAACTTTTAGAGCTTGGTAGAACAATGATGGTGGATGCTAAATTAGTACTTCTAGATGAGGTTGGTGCAGGAGTTAACAGAACACTTTTAAAAGATCTAGGAAGTGCAATAGAAAAATTGAATAAAGAAAAGGGATATACTTTTTGTATGATTGAACATGATATGGATTTTATTGGAAGATTATGTGACCCTGTAATTGTAATGGCTGAAGGTTCAGTTTTATTTGAAGGCTCTGTGGAAGATGCAAAAAAAGATGAAAAAGTTATAGAGAGCTATCTTGGAAGAGGATCTAAAATTAAGGATCATAACTAATGGCCTATTTTGAGGGAATAGAAATGACAGGAGGTTATGGGAACGGTCCTGATATTATAAGTTCTTGTACTGTAAATGTTAACAGAGGTGAAATAGTTTCAATTTTAGGGCCAAATGGAGCAGGTAAGTCTACTGCAATGAAAGCTATGTTAGGCCTATTAAATTTAAAATCTGGATCAATTAAAATTAATGGTAAGGATATTTCAAATCTATCTCCACAGGATAGAGTTAAAGAAGGTATTTCTTTTGTTCCTCAAAACAAAAACGTTTTTGCCGGTATGACAGTTGAAGAGAACTTAGAAATGGGAGCATTTCTATTAAATGAAGAAATCAAAAATATAATAGAAGAAATTTATGAATTATTCCCAATTTTAAAAGAAAAACAAAATCAACTAGTTGGTGAACTATCAGGTGGTCAAAGACAACAAGTTGCACTTGGTAGAGCTTTGATGATTAAACCATCAGTTTTGATGCTTGATGAGCCTACTGCTGGGGTTTCACCAATTGTAATGGATGAATTGTTTGATCACATAGTAAAAGTCAAAAGAAACGATGTAGCAATTCTAATGGTTGAACAAAATGCTAAACAAGCATTAAGCATTTCTGATAGAGGTTATGTTTTAGTAACTGGAGAAAATCGTTATTCAGGAACAGGTAATGAGTTACTAAATGATCCAAGAGTAAGAAGCTCTTTTTTAGGAGGTTGATGTGGATATATTAAATGCATTAATTCTTTTATTAAATTATATTTTTATACCTGCACTTACATATGGTTCTCAATTAGCTCTCGGAGCAATTTTTGTTACTTTAATTTATGGAATATTAAGATTTGCTAATTTTGCAACTGGAGACATGATGTCTTTTGGTACAATGGTAACAATATTGTTCACCTGGTATTTTCAGTCACTAGGAATTTCTTTAGGAGTGTTGCCAACTGCATTAATAGCTATTCCTTTTGGAATTTTATTTATGATAATTTATATGCTTTCGATAGATAAATTTGTATTTAAATATTATAGAGTAAACAAAAGCCCCCCTGTACAATTAGCTATGGTTAGTATCGGAGTAATGTTTGTTACCCAAGCAGTCGTTAGAATTATTATTGGACCTTCAGACCAAAGATTTTTTGATGGAGAAAAATTTATAATTAAAGCTAGAGAATTTAAAGAAATGACAGGACTTAATGAAGGTCTTGCATTGAAATCAACACAAGTAATTACTGTATTAGTTACAATTGTATTAGTGTCTTTGTTGTTCTGGTTTTTAAATAAAACTAAAACTGGTAAAAGCATGAAAGCTTATTCAGATAATGAAGACTTAGCTTTACTTTCAGGGATAGATCCTAAAAAAATTGTAATGATAACCTGGATAATTGCAGGAATTTTAGCAACTATAGGTGGAGCCTTGTATGGATTAGATAAAAGTTTCAAACCTTTTACTTATTTTAACAATATGCTTCCAATATTTGCTGCTGCTATAGTTGGAGGAATTGGAAATCCATTTGGCGCATTTTTAGGAGGATATGTGATTGCTTTTTCTGAAATATTTCTAACTTATGCATATAAGAAATTTTTTATGTATATATTGCCTGAAAGTATGGAACCTGAGAGTTTAGTTCAGTTATTATCTACAGATTATAAATTTGCAGTCTCATTTTCGATATTAGTAATTGTATTACTCTATAGACCATCTGGGATATTTAAAGGGAAGGTACTGTGAGAAAAAATTTAAATGTTATTGCTGCTTATAGCATCATGATGGTTTTGATTATACTTGTTGGTGTCTTTCAATCTTGGAATATCGCACTATCAATTTTCAATATGTGTTTAATCTCTGCTGTAATGACAATGGGTGCAAACATTCAGTGGGGTTATGCAGGATTAATTAATTTTGGAATTATGGGATATACTGCCCTTGGTGGATTAGCTGCAGTTTTAATTTCTGTTGATCCAGTTCAAGAGGCCTGGAGTGCAGGGGGTTTTGATATTTTGATGTGCCTATGGCTTATTATAGCATTGGTATTAATTATTCGATTTATTTTAAAAAATTTTCAAAAGTCAAAGGTGAGAACCTATAGCATTGCTGCTCTTATAATATCAGGAATTATATTAATAAGACTCACAGCTGAACCTGGTATTGAAGCAATTGAAGACATCAATCCAGCCAAAACAGGTTTTCTTGGTGGATTTGGATTACCAATTATTTTTTCTTGGATTGTCGGTGCTTTTTTTGCAGGAGGTTTGGCGTTTATAGTTGGAAAAGTAGCCTTAGGCTTGAGAGCAGACTATTTAGCTATCGCTACTCTTTTAATATCAGAAATTGTCATAGCAATTATAAAACATGAGGATTGGTTAACTAGAGGCGTTAAAAATGTAATTGGACTTAAAAGACCAGCCCCTTACGAGGTAGATCTTCAAACAACAGATTGGTTTATAAATTTGGTTGAAAAATTTAATTCTGGAAAATTAGAATTAATTTCTAATTTATCTGATCGACAAGCTGCATTAAACCAACTTGTAATTGAAGGCTCGTCTGTATTTGTAAAACTTTGTTATTCAGGGTTATTTTTGACAGTAGTAATTATTTTATTAATCCTAACTCAAAAAGCTCTGTACTCTCCATGGGGTAGAATGATGAGAGCCATAAGAGATAATGAGGAAGCAGCTAATGCTATGGGAAAA
>CABYOP010000025.1 GCA_902520645.1 uncultured Pelagibacteraceae bacterium
GAGAATATTACAAATATAAATATCTTAGTTGTTTCAATGTTTAAAAAATCACTTAATTTATTAATGAATAATATATTTAAATATCCATATTGACTTACAACATTATCTAATAATTTATAATTTTCACTTATTGAATTAATTGGACCTAAAAACCAGCTATAATGGAAGGCATCTTTTGGTGCTGATAATAAAAAAATTTTTGAGACAATTAAAAAAAAAATTATTGAAAAAAAAATATCAATCCATCGATAAGATTTGTTAAATAAAATATTAATTAAAATAAACAATATTGAAAGAGCTAAGAGAATAAAAAAACCACTTAAGGTTGAGTAGCTAATTTGAAAGAGAATTCCACTAAATCCAAATGATAAAAAAGAAATTAATAGTAAATTTTGCACATCTAAATTATTTGATTTAAAAAAACTTTCATTTTTAAGGAAAATTATGATTGGTAAAACTAGTATCAGATGAAATAGTAAAAACAGAGTAGTATCCAAATAGCTTCTGATCATCTCCAAATTCCAAATAAAATATGTGAAAATAAAGCAGATTAATAAAAATACACTGTCAGTAATACGCTTTGTTTTATCATCAATTAACTTATTAGAGAAAAATAAATATGATATTTCAATTGATATAACACATAAAATTAAAAATATTTTATCTGATAATTCTTCATTTTGTAAAAAACCCTTTGATAAAATGTATGATAAAAAAAATAAAAAAAAATTTAAAACTATAAATTTGTTAATCTGATTTTCACTTAAAATCTTATCTAATTTAAAATCCATTAAATTAAGATGTTTCTTTTCTTAACTGTTCAATTTTTATTTTTTTTTGTAAACTTCTATTATTGTCATAGAGCAAATTAAATTTTATATTGGTTTTTGTTCTAACAATTATTGATCTAGCATTTCTGACCTCTAAATTATCAGCTACTGCACTAATCGGTCTTTTACTTGGATTTAAATTAGTTATGATAACTTTATTCTTATCATTTACAATTTTACCCTTCCAGCGTCTTGGCCTGAAAGGACTTATTGGGGATATAGATAATTTTCTTGAGTTTAGACTTAGTATTGGACCGTGAACCGATAAATTATAAGCAGTACTTCCAGCTGGGGTGGAAACTAACACTCCATCCGATACTAATTCTTTAATAATTAATTTTGAACCTTGTTTGATAGATAATGATGCAGCTTGTCTACTTTGTCTTAGAACAGATACTTCATTAATTGCTAAAGATTTTTTTCTTTGATTTTTTTTATTTTTGACTGTCATTTCTAATGGAGAAATTGATATCATTTGAGCTTTTGATAAGTTTTTAATTATATTTTTGGATGAAAATTTATTCATTAAAAAACCATAGTTTCCAGAATTTATTCCATAGAATTGTTTTAACTTATTATTATTATTCTTAAGAGTTTTAAGCATAAAACCATCACCACCCACTACAATAACTAAATTTTTTTTTCTAAATTTTTTAGATAAAATTTTTTTTGCCAAAATTTTTTTAATACTTAAAGATTTTTTATTTTTATCTGAAATAATTTGAGGTTTGCTCATTTAATGGTGCCCTCGGCCAGACTCGAACTGGCACTCCGCAAGCGGCAAGGATTTTAAGTCCTTTGTGTCTACCAATTTCACCACGAGGGCATTAATGAATTTCATGAGTATTTATGCTAATATTTATAATTGAACAAGTTTAATAAGTAAAATTTATTTATTTTATCTATATAGACGCTGGTTATTAGATAAAAATATCCTGTATCTTTAAAGACTTACTTGGGAGTATTTTTTTTAAATCTTTTCTTTTGTATTTACTTAATCTTTCATAAAATTCAGGTACGGTCATTCCAAAAGTATTTTTAAAAGCTGGTTGCCAATTCCAGCCCTGAGGTTTTTTAGCCCTCTTTATCCAGGATTCTCTAAAAACTAACTCAAATGCCTCTTCTTCAGAAATATTATCTTTTTTTAACTCGTTAACTTAAGCCAGTACCATGAATGCAGAGCCAGCGTAATTGCTATCAAATCCATTCTTTTGTGGTGATGTGTTATATTTTTCATATAAGTTAGGTTCTTTAGAAACCTTTTTAATACTCCATCTCTTTTGTTCCTGAAGGTCGCTCTTTAAAAGGTATTTTTTATAATATTGTCTAGCATAAATTTCTTGTAAAACTTTAGCACCACCCTCAAATAACCATTTAGGAGAGTTTCTATCTGAAAATTTATCATGAGAAAGTGCTCTTTGATAAACATGAAAATACTCATGAACAATAACAGAGTAAGTACGAATTCTATTTCTTGAGTCTGCTAAATCTTTTGGGTTTATGTCTAGTTGCACCCATGGTGCTGGAGAATTAGTCTCACAAATACATGAGCCTTTCATATTAGCTCGCTTTTCAGGAAAAGGATTTTTTGTTCTTTTCCATGCATAAATATCCATTCCATAGCCCTGTTTCATGTTCATTAATTTCATATTATTCTTAACCCAATGGTTAGTATTCTCATTTATAGGCATAACTTCTTGAACAATATTAATTATATTATTGAATTCAGTAACCCATTTCTTTGGTAAATTTTCATGCAAGTTATATTTGAACTTAAATTTTTCAACAGCAACTACGGAAGTTGAATATAAAACTAAAGCAATAAAAACTATAAATATTTTTTTCATTAATTAAGATTAACTAAAAACATCTTGTATCTTTAGAGTTTTACTAGGTAATATTTTTTTAAGATCTTTTCTTTTGTATTTACTTAATCTTTCGTAAAATTCAGGTACGGTCATTCCAAAAGTTTTTTTAAAGGCCACACGCCAATAGTTATTATCAAAAGCTTGTTTAGACCTTTGTATCCAATATTCTCTAAAAACTAATTCAAATGCTTCTTCTTCAGAAATATTATTTTTTTTTTGTAATTCGTTAACAAAAGCTAGTAAAATGAATGAAGAGCCAGCGTAATTGCTATCATATCCTTTGTGTGGTGATGTCTCATGTTTTTCGTATAAATGAGGTTCTTTAGTTGCCTTTTTAAACTTCCATCTTTTTCGATCTTGAATATCATTCTTTAAGGTGTCTTTTCCGTAATATTGTCTAGTATAAATATTTCCTAAAACTGTTGCTCCTCCCTCTACTAACCATTTCGGATTGTAATCAGATAGGCTTTTTCTCAATAATTTAGAAAGTGCTTTTTGATAAATATGAAAATATTCATGAACAACAACATAATAAGACATACTAACGTTTTCTCTAAGGTCTTGTTTGTGTACTTTCATTTGCATCCAAGTATTACCCTCACCATCACCCATAATGGCTGACTCATTCATAATAAATTTTTTTCCGTTCTTCTTAAATTCAGGAAAAGGATCTTTATTCGTATCTAACCATAAATAAATATTAAATGGTTTGTTACGACTTATTGCTAACTTTACAATATTATTAGTATTTTCGTTTATAGGGAACTCTTCTTGCACAATATTCATTATATTTTCAAATTCAGTAACCCATTTCTTTGGTAAATTTTCATGAAAGTTATATTTGAACTTCATTTTTTCAACTGCTACTGCAGTATGAGTAGAGATTAACAAAAATATAACTATTGAAATAATTTTTTTCATGACCATAAATATTATTATTTCATAATTACCTAACATGCAAAAGATTTTAATATTTACCGATCTTGATGGCTCACTTCTTCATAGAGATACTTTCAAATTTGATGAAATAAAAAACTATCTAGAACAGCTAATTTCTAAAGGTATTTTTATCATACCTAATACTAGCAAAACAGAGAAGGAAATTTTAGAATTTAATAATGAGCTTGGATCGAGTTTACCTTATATTTGTGAAAATGGAGCAGCTATTAAAGGTTTAGAACTACTAAATTCTAATTTACCAAAAGAATTAATTCTAAGTAGAGAAAAAGATAATCTAATAAAGATATTTGAAAAATCAGTTCCTATAAATTTACAAAATAAATGTAAGTGGTTATCTGATATGGATAAGAAAAAACAAAGCTCTATTTTTGGTTTAGAAGATGAAAAACTAAAAATGGCCTTAGATCGTAAATACACAATTCCTTTTATATTTGATGGAATTAAAAGTGAAAAAAATGAGTTGTTCAAAATTGTTAAAAAAAAAAGTTTAGCTTTACAAGAAGGTGGTAGAGTTATTAATTTAACTGATAAAATAAATAAAGCTAAAGCACTTCAAGTATTTGTCAGATTTTTTAAAAAAAATAACAAAAATGTAAAGACAATAGCCGTTGGTGATAATTACAATGATTTAGATATGCTTAAAGTTAGTGATTTTCCTTGTCTTGTCTTTAATGACAAATTTACATTAGATCAAATCCCTATAAATGATTTAATATCAACAAATAAGCCATCCCCTGAAGGCTGGGCAGATGTGATCAAAATGGCTCTAGTTAAGATAAATAAAAATTACTAAAGTCCATTATGAGTGATTTTTCTCAAAATGGTATTATTTCTACTCTTCATGATTTTGGAACAAAATCTTTAGAGCAAATAGAAAAGGAACTTTTAGGTTTTTCTAAAGAGAGAAAGATGGAGCTTATCTTGCCATGTCTTTATTCAGAATTAAAAGGTGATGCATTGCCTAAAATTGTTGAAGAGATAAGTAAAACTAATTATTTACACCATATAATCATAGGCTTAGATCAAGCAAGCGAGACCGAAGCAAGGAAAGCTTGGACTTTTTTTGAAAAATTAGAAACTCCTTTTACAATCCTTTGGAATGATGGTCCTAATTTAAAAAAATTAGATAAAGAATTACAAAAAAAAGAATTGGCTCCAAATGAGCGTGGTAAAGGAAGAAATGTTTGGTACTGCATAGGTATGTCTATTGCAAGAGATAGTGCAAGGTCCGTTGCATTACATGATTGTGATATCAAAACTTATGACAGAAGGATGTTAGCAAAATTATTTTATCCAGTTGTAAATCCATTATTCAATTTTGAATTTTGTAAAGGTTACTACCCAAGAGTAGCTGACAATAAAATGAATGGACGAGTTGCAAGACTATTAGTGTTTCCTTTGTTGAACGCTCTAGAAAAAACTATCGGGAAAAGTGATTACTTAGATTTTATGAAATCTTTTAAATATCCTCTAGCAGGTGAGTTTTCGTTTAGAAGAAATATTTTACCAGAACTTAGAATTTCTTCAGACTGGGGTATTGAAATTGGAATTTTATCCGAAATGCAAAGAAATTTTTCACCACAAAATATTTGTCAAGTAGATTTAGCAGACACGTATGATCATAAACACCAAGATTTATCTCTAGATAATGAAAAAAAAGGTCTATCAAGAATGTCTATAGATATTATTAAAACTTTTATAAAAAAATTAGCAACACAAGGTCATTCATTTAGTAGAGAACAATTAAGATCTTTGAAAGCAACTTATTACAGATCTGCTTTGGATCTTATAGATGCTTATAGAGCTGATGCTGAAATGAATGGTTTAAAATTTGACTCTCACACTGAGGAAAAAGCAGTAGAATTATTTTCTAGTAATATAATAAAGGCTGGAGAGGATTTTTATTTAAACCCAATGGATGCACCTTTTATACCTACATGGAGTAGAGTAAAAAGTGCTATACCAGATTTTCTAGTAAGATTAGAAAAAGCTGTTAATGAGGATAACAAACGTTATCTGTAGCATTTTTAACAAAGGTAAAAATTATAATTCAACTATAAATTGATGGTATTTAATTTTTACCAAACGTTTGCGACATGCTGTCAAATATAGTAATTTTTTTAAAAAAAATCTCAGGAGGAGAAATGAAAAATATAGTTAAAATATTTTGCGTAATTTCATTATTCATTACAAATGTTGTTTATGCAGATATTAAATTTTGGACTACAGAAGTCCAGCCTGCTCGAATGGCTAAACAAGAAGAAATGGCAAAAGCTTTTGAAGCCAAGACAGGTATTAAAGTTGATGTAATTCCAATTGAAGAAAAGGAATTAGGTACTAGAGCCACTGCAGCTGCAGCTGCTGGTGATTTACCAGATGTGATTTATCACACTTTACAATATGTGTTACCTTGGGCAGAAGCTGGAATTTTAGATGTTGATGCTAATAACGCCGTTGTAAAAGAACTTGGTAAAGACACTTTTGCTCCAGGTGCTCTAAACATGGCTAAGTCAGGATCAAAAATTGCTGCCGTTCCAGTTGATGGATGGACGCAAATGGTTGTTTACAGAAAAGATCTTTTTGAAAACGCTGATCTAGCTCCACCAACAAGTTATGCTAACATTGTAGCGGCAGTTGAGAAGTTATCAAAAACAAACGGTATGTTTGGATTTGTGGCTGCAACAAAGACTGATGAAAATTTCATGAGTCAGGTTTTGGAACATGTTCTTTTAGCAAATGGTGTTAATATTGTTAAAAAAGGTGGGATTAAAAAGCAAGGTAAGAAATTAAAAGAAGCATTGGAGTTCTATAAAGTTATAGCTAAAGCTAGTCCTCCAGGTGAACTTTATTGGAAACAATCTAGAGCACTTTATTTTGCTGGAAAAACACCAATGATTATTTGGTCTCCGTTTATTATGGATGAGCTTGCAGGGTTAAGAGACTCTGCTCCACCAACTATAAATAGTGATCCAACATCACCTGAACTAGCATCTAAGACTGGTTTTATAACTAATTTTAGTGGACCAAGTAATAAAAAAGGTGCTGCATGGGCTGATGTTAGATACTTTGGTATAACAGCTGATGCGGATACTGATGAAGCAAAACAATTTATCATGTATTCAATGGATGAAGGATATACAAGTACTTTATCTATTGCTCCAGAAGGTAAATTTCCAGTAAGAAGAGGAAACGCAAGTGACCCGGAGGCTTTTACAAAAGCTTGGAGTAAATTACCGGTTGGAGTTGATAGAAAAGCTCCTTTGTCAGATCTGTATGACCCTGATGTTATAAATAACATTGTTGCTGGTTTAGATACTGCCAATAGATGGGGAGTTAAAGAAGGTGAGCTATCAAGAGCATCAAAAGTAATTAATTCTCAATTTATAAATAGAATCACTAGACTTTATATTGACGACCAAATTGACGTAGATGAAGCTGTTGATATGATTAACAAAGCACTAGCTAAATTCTAGTAATTTAAATTAATTAAAAAAGCGGATAAGATTACTTATCCGCTTTTTTTTATGAAAAATACTTTAGCTAATAATGAAAAGAAAACTGCATATATTTTAACATTACCTGCAGTTGCTTTAGTTTTTGCTATAATTCTATTTCCTATTTTTGCAAATGTTTGGATCAGTTTTAAAGAAGTTGAATTAAAAGATATTAGAATTCCAGAACCGAGAGCTAAAAAAATTATTAAATCCATTTCAGAAGATCCCTCAAAAATAAAGATTTTATATAAATTAAGAAATAGCTCTTTACTTCAAGAAATCAGAGATGTTTCATTTCAAGATAAATTTCCAAAAAATTTTAAGATTGAAGAATTAGACACAAGATGTGAATACAAAAAATTTACTTTAAAGTGTAAATTTGGCAATTGGCCAGCAAAATATAGGGAAAATTTTCAAGTAGTATTTGAAACAAATGACGGTTCGAAAATTAATAAAAAGGATCTAAAATCAACAAAACCTAGCTTGAATGGAACCTCAGATAATATACTGCTCAACACAACTTTTACTTTAAAAAATTTTAAGAAAGTTTTATTTGATGATGAGTTTATAGACCTTCTTCTAACAACTTTTTACTACACATTTTTTGGGACAGTTGGTTCAATTATCTTTGGTATTTTAACAGCTCAAATGGTTAATCAAAAATTTTATGGAAGAACTTTTATGCGAAGTGTTTTACTTTTTCCCTATGTTGCTCCAGTGGTAGCGTTAGCTTATACATGGGAACTGTTATTAGACCCCAATAGTGGAACATTAAATAGCCTATTAATAAATTATCAGGTTATAGAGACACCAATAAACTTGCTTGGACAAAAATACGTAGAAATTAATATTTTAGGTTTTGATTTTAAATTAAGACTAGCCCTTACAACAGTTATTATGTTTGAAATTTGGAGATATTTCCCTTTAGCTTTTTTATTTATTCTTGCAAGACTTCAAGCAATTCCAAAAGAGTTATATGAAGCAGCTGACGTAGATGGAGCAAGTCCGTTTCAAAAGTTTTTTAATATAACTCTACCTCAAATTACAGCAGTTATATCAATTCTATTTATGATAAGATTTATTTGGAATTTTAATAAGTTTGAAGATGTTTTCTTGCTTACCGGTGGTGCTTCAGGTACTAGAACTTTACCAATTAATGTGTATCAACAAGGTTTTGCAATATCTGATATTGGAATGGGATCTGCTGTTTCAATAGTAATAGTCGTTTTACTCTTATTATTTATGTTTTTTTACTTCAAACTTTTAGGAAAGAGAGTGGATGAAAACTAAAAATTTAATTTTATTTGCATTAATATCTTCATTTTTTTTGATTTTCTTAGTTTCCATATGGAAAATATTAGCAACCTTACAAGGGTTAGATATTCAAAACTTTAATTTACAAATAGTATTTATTTTTGGTCTCCTAATATCATTCGCTAACTTAAGAATAGGCAATAAAATCAAAATTTTTTACAAATCAATTATTTTTTCTTTAATTTTTGTAATCTGTGATGGTTATATTATTCAAAAGTTACCGTTGTGGTACAATATTGGTATTTTTTTGGTTTTATATTTTTTTGTTAATAAAATAAATAAATATAGTTTTGAAGATTTAAAGCAGGAACATTCTACACAGGTAATCTTTTTCGACTTTTTAACTTTATTTGGTATTTTATTTTTTTCATTTGTAATTCTTTTCCCTTTTTATATGATGTTGATAACAAGTTTTAAAACCCAAATAGCTTTATTAGTTAACCCTTTAGACTTCAGTATAAATTTTACTCAAGATTTAAGAGACTTATTTAATTCTTATTTTGTAATATTTAAATCTTATAAATTTGGAAAATATATTATAACCAGTTCAATCGTTTCTGTAGGTACTGTGTTTATAACTCTTTTTTTTGCAATACCCGCGGCATATGCAATTGCTAGATTAAATTTTTTTGGTAAGACATTTTTATCAACATCAATATTAATAATTTATATGTTTCCAGCGATAGTGTTGGTAATTCCTCTATATACAATTTTTAGTCAACTTGGCCTGAGAAATTCTATATGGGGTTTATTAATTGTTTATACGGCAACAACGCTCCCAGTGGCAATCTACATGTTGCAAGGTTATTTCAAGAGTATCCCCAAGGAATTAGAAGAGGCAGCAATAATGGACAAACTTAGTTGGTTTGGAATAATTTCTAAAATTATTATTCCATTAAGTATTCCTGCGATTTCTTCTGTGGCTTTATACGTATTTATGATAGCTTGGAACGAATTTTTATTTTCTTTAATGTTTCTTGATAATCCTAACTCATTTACTCTTTCAAGAGCTATACAATATTTAAGTGGTGATGCAGAAACACCTAGGCAATATTTAATGGCAGGGTCAGTAATTGTGACTTTGCCTGTTCTGTTTATCTTTGTTTATTTTGAAAAATATCTAGTTAGCGGTCTTACTGCAGGGAGCGTCAAAGGTTGAAAAATAAATTAATAGAAAAAGCAAAAAAAGTTTTGCTAGGAAATAAAAAAAAAGGTTACACGCTACCTACAAATAATAAATTGTATCCAGCACAATGGAAATGGGACTCTGGCTTTATATCTCTTGGTTACTCATATTTTAATCTAAAATATGCACTTGATGAGATAACAACACTTTTGAGAGGCCAATGGAAAGATGGAATGATACCTCATATTTTATTCCATGATTTAAAAACAGATTATTATCCAAACCATTCTGTATGGAATTGTGGTAACAAGATCCATTCCTCAGGAATAACTCAACCACCAGTTCTTGCAATAATATTAAAAAAAATTTTAGATAAGAATAAAATTAAAATTTCAGAAAAAATAAAAATAAAATCAATAATTCAAAAATTAAAAAAATATCATGAATGGTTAATAAAATACAGGGATCCAAAAAAAACAGGTTTGGTCTCAATATTGCATCCTTGGGAAAGTGGATATGATAACTCTCCACTTTGGGATTATTCTATGAATGAGGTTAAGGTTGAAAAAAACCTAAAATACAAACGAGGAGATAATAAAGTAATAAATCCAGAATACAGACCACTAGATGCAGATTACGACAGATACGTAACTATTAAAAATCATCTAAGAAAAAATAAATATAATCCAAAACATCTCTACAACAAATCAATGTTTAATGTTGTAGATGTTGGTTTTAATTCAATATTTTTAAGAGCAAATAAAGATTTATTAGTATTACTTAAAATTTTTAATTTTGAACATAAAAAATTACAAAAATTTATTTTAAAATCTGAAAATCAAATTGAAAAATTATATAATGAAAAAAAAGGAGTTTTTACTAATTACGATATTAAAAATAAAAAAAAAATTATTGTACCCTCAATAACAAATTATTTTATTTTATTTGCTGATCTAAAAAACCAATCTATTAATAAAAAAATAATTAAAAATTTAAAAAACCACAACCAAAAAGAAAAATACTTGTTCTCAAGTATAAAACCTAATTATAAAAAATTTGAAGAAAAGCGTTACTGGAGAGGTCCTGTTTGGGTAAATTGTAATTGGATTATCTATCAAGGATTAAAAAATAAAGATAACAAATTTGCTAACAAAATTAAAAAAAAAACAATTAATCTAATTAAAAAAAATGGCTTTTATGAATACTTTAGTTTTAAAACTGGAAAAGCATTTGGAGCAAGTAACTTTTCTTGGACTGCCTCTCTATTTTTAGACTTAATTTTAGAAAAAGAAATAAGTAAAAATCATTAGCTATCAAACATTTTATTTTTAAAAATTTCATAAACACCAGGAAACATGTGATAAAATTTTACATTTTTATCTGCATTACTAATTCTTTTTTTATAATTTACAAACACCTCCTCCACTTTAAATTTTTTATTCATCAGCATACTCTTAAGAGCGAAATCAAATCTAAAGTGATTATGTTTAATTTTAATATTTTTTAAACTTTTAACTTTATACATTTTAGATCCAATAACATCAGTAAAGTTTTTACTATAAAGAAAATTATATAGAAAAGTAAAAACAAATGTGCCTAAATAAGCAGGTTTGTTTTTAAAATATTTAAATAATATTTTAGATGAAAGACCTTTTAATCGAGAACCAAATACTGCATCTAAATTTTT
>CABYOP010000026.1 GCA_902520645.1 uncultured Pelagibacteraceae bacterium
GCAAATGATTATACAGTAAATGGTAAAACTTTTAATGGAATGAACCTTTACTATTGTGGCGTTATTGGTTTGGTAATTACAGGTTTATTAATTTGGATAACTGAATATTATACAGGTACAAATTACAGACCCGTTAAATCTGTTGCTTTATCATCAACAACTGGACATGGTACAAATGTCATTCAAGGATTAGCTGTATCAATGGAAGCTACAGCAATTCCAGCTTTAATTATTGTTGCAGGTATTTTAATAACTAATTCGATTGCTGGTCTTTTTGGTATAGCCATAGCAGTTACTACAATGCTTGCATTGGCCGGCATGGTTGTAGCACTAGATGCTTATGGACCTGTAACAGATAATGCTGGTGGTATAGCTGAAATGTCAAATTTAGATAAAAAAGTTAGAAAAACTACAGACGCCCTTGATGCAGTTGGTAACACAACAAAAGCTGTAACAAAAGGTTACGCTATCGGATCAGCTGGTTTAGGTGCCTTAGTTTTATTTGCTGCTTACACAGAAGATATTAAACACTTCTCAAAAGAAGCTGGCTCAGCTCTTGAAGGTATCGTTGTAACTTTTGATTTATCGAATCCCTATGTTGTTGTTGGTTTGTTGATTGGTGGAATGTTACCTTATTTATTTGGCTCAATGGGAATGCAAGCTGTAGGTAGAGCGGGTGGAGCTGTGGTTGTTGAGGTAAGAAGACAATTCAAAAAATATCCAGGTATAATGAAAAGAAAACAAAAACCTGATTATGCAAAATTAGTGGATTTACTGACAGTAGCAGCAATTAAAGAAATGATTATTCCATCTTTATTACCAGTGCTTTCACCAGTAGTGTTATATTTCATAATTTTGGCTATTGGTGGTCAAGTAGCTGCTCTTGCAGCAGTTGGTGCAATGTTGTTAGGTGTTATCATTACTGGGTTGTTTGTTGCTGTTTCAATGACAGCGGGAGGTGGTGCATGGGATAATGCTAAAAAATATATTGAAGATGGTAATCATGGTGGAAAAGGTTCTGAAGCACATAAAGCTGCTGTAACTGGAGACACTGTTGGTGATCCCTATAAGGATACGGCAGGACCAGCAGTAAACCCGATGATAAAGATCACAAACATAGTAGCTTTGCTATTACTAGCAGTTATCGCTGGTTAATTTTCTTTCTTTTTTTGGCCCTCTGTCCTAGAGGGTCATTAATTTTTTGTCTCATGCTTGACATGAAATCATAAATAAATGAATTCCTTTTAAAACCAGCTTCGGTTGTAGCTTCAACAACTTCTAAATCTGTCATATCTTTCTTTGTATAAAATTTCTTCTTTTCGAGTATTCCTAAATTATTAATATCAAGAACTAAGACATTATTTTTTAAAATTTTCATTTTTCCAAATTTTTTTAATTCTGATTGTGTTTGTTTTCTTTCTATATAAATCCATATATCTTTATCAAATTTACTTTTTGTCTGTGGATTACCCAATATTTTTATTATGTCATTAACATTAGTTTTATTAACAAATAGTTTATTTTGTTTCTTTTCTAAATAAGGAACACCATGATGTTTAACAGTAGGTTTATAAGAACAATTTGTAACTATTAATGAAAAAAAAATTATATATAATATTTTATACATGAATAAAAATTATTTATATCTTTATAATAATTTAATTAATTACACTAGAAATAAAGATTTATACAAAAATTTAAACAGAGAAGATAATTTTTCTGATCGTTTAACCTTATTTTTACTTCATTTTTCTTTTTTTCTTAAAAATTACAAAAATGATGAAAATAAGACTGTCTTACAGGAAATCTATGATTTTAATTTTCGTCAACTTGAATTGAGTATTAGAGAAATTGGTTATGGTGACCAATCTATTAACAAAAAAATGAAGGATTATATTAATTTATTCCACTCAATGGTTTCAGAAATCCATTTTTGGGAAGGTTTATCAAAATCTGATAAATTAAAAAAAATTTCTATTTTTTTAAGTGATTTTGGAAATATTGAATATTTACTTGATTATTTTGAGAATTATAATGAGGATTTATCAAAAAAAACTTTGAATTCTTTCTTAAAAAGTGTAAGTAACCCCTAATTATGGCTGTACCTAAACGAAAACAAACCCCTTCCCGAACAGGAATGAGAAGAGCTCAAACTATGAAATATTCAACCAAAAATATAGTTGAGGATAAAAAATCTGGCGAATACAGGCTATCTCATCATCTTGATTTAAAAACTGGTATGTATAAGGGAAGACAAGTTTTAGACCCAAAAGAATAATATAATATATCAATAAAATGACTGATTTAATAAAAATTGCAGTTGATGCAATGGGAGGCGATGGTTCTCCTAAAAAAATTATTGATGGAATTGTTCTGAACAATAAATCAAATAAAAATATTTTTTACAAGATTTTTGGAGATGAAAATCAAATCTCAGGATTAATTGAAAATAAAGTAGATAACAAATTTTATGAAATAATTCATACAGATAAGGTTATAAAGAGTACTGATAGTCCTTTAGAAGGAGCAAAGAGGGGAAAGGAAACTAGTATGTGGCTTGCTATTCAGAGTGTAAAAGAGAAAAAAGCCGATATAGTTATATCAGCTGGAAACACCGGAGCATTATTAGTTGTAGCTAAACTAAATTTAAAAATGATTGAAAATATTGATAAACCCGCTTTATCTGCACTTTGGCCAAATAAAAAAGGGATGAGTGTAGTATTAGATTTAGGTGCAAATATTGAATGTAGTTCAAAAAATTTGATTGATTTTGCAATAATGGGAGCTTCTTTATACACGTCTCTCTATCCTGAAGATAAACCTAATGTAGCATTATTAAATATTGGATCTGAAGAATTAAAAGGAAATGAAACAATAAAAGAAACTTTTCAAATTTTAAATGAAAAAAATTCTGATAATTATAATTTTTCAGGTTATATTGAGGGAAATCATCTTATGGATGGTGATGTAAATGTAATTGTATCTGATGGTTTTACGGGAAATGTAGCTTTAAAGACAGCTGAAGGTACAGCAAATTTTATTACTAGTGAATTAAAAAAAACAATGACAAGAAATATTTTAGGCAAAATTTCCTCATTATTAAATATATCAAACTTAAAGAAATTTAAGAAAAGACTTGATCCGAGATTGTATAATGGTGCAATTTTTATTGGTCTAGACTCACCGGTAGTTAAAAGTCATGGTGGAACTGATTATGTGGGTTTTTCAAACTCACTTGATGTTTGCCATAGAATTGTAAAAGGTAATTTGATAGAAAAGATAAAGCATAATATTTAAAATGAGAATAAACTTAACTAAAAAAGACTTAGTTAATTTAGTTTATATGCAGCTTGGTTTTTCTAAGCAAATTTCAGAAAATCTTATTGAAGATTTTTTAGCAACGATTGTTACAAATATTAAGTCTGAAAAAAAATTAAAATTATCTAAATTTGGTACATTTGCTATAAGACAAAAAAAATCAAGAATAGGAAGGAATCCTAAAACCAAAGAGTCAAAAGTAATATCTAGTAGGGAAGTTGTTTTGTTTAAGCCGTCTAAAGAATTTAAGGAATTTATTAATATGAAAGAAAATGGATAAATCTGAGAGTGCTTATAAAACTATTGGAGAGGTAGCAAAAATTTTAAAACTTGAAGTAAATAAAAATGGCACTCTTCCAACTCATATAATTAGATTTTGGGAGACACAATTTAAGCAAATTAAACCTAAAATATTAAATTCTAACAGACGATATTATGACGAAAAGACAATAAATCTTCTGAAGAAAGTTAAGTTCCTCTTAAAGGAACAAGGTATGACAATTAATGGTGTAAAAAAGATACTAAATAATGAAGTTTCTTTAAAGCTTGACGAAATTGCAGATAAATCTATAAAAGCTCAAAATCTTAAAAGTAAATTAATTAAGATTTCTAAAATTATAAAAGAGTTGAAATGATATGGCAAAAAAAACACATGTTAAAGTAAGATTAGTCCCTGAAGCTAAGCCTGATAGTTCATTCTTCTATTATGTAAAAAAACCTGCTGGTGGAGAAAAAGCTAAAGTGAAACTTTCAGCTAAAAAATATAATCCTGATACAAGAAAACATGAAATGTTTGTAGAGAAGAAATTACCTCCACACAGTAAATAATTATTTTTTTTTAAAGTTCCTTTTCTCGTACTCAATATAGGCCCAAATCATATTCTTCCAAATTCTATTTGTAATTTTTGGATCTATTTTATTTTTAACTGATTTTTTCTTAATATTTCTTAAAATAATATCTATTCTTTTTTGATCAATAATTTGATTTTTTTTATCTTTTAATTTCAGAACCTTTTTAACAAGATTTGTTCTTTTTTTTATTATTTTAATAAGTGAATTATCAAGTTTATCTAATTCAATTCTAATTTTACCTAATTTTTTTCTTTTTAATGGCGACATTTATATATTTGGATTATCAAAAAAATATTATATTTAAGCGCCTATGTATACAGTTAATCAAAAAATTAACAATCAACTGTCCATTTGGTTGATAACAATGTTTATTATCATTTCTATTATGATTGTGGTTGGTGGTTTAACTAGACTAACTGACTCTGGTCTTTCAATAACAGAATGGCAGTTATTTTCTGGTTTGCTTCCACCTCTTAACCAAAATGATTGGATATTATATTTCAATTTATACAAAGAAATACCTGAGTTTAAGTTACAGAATTTCAACATGACCTTACAAGAATTTAAAGTTATTTTCTGGTGGGAGTGGGCGCACAGATTTTTAGGTAGAGTAATAGGCTTATGTTTTCTAATTCCACTTGTATATTTTTCGTTCAAAATTAAAATTTCAAAAATACTAGATTTATATTTAATTTTTTTTCTTATTTGTTTTCAAGGTTTTATCGGTTGGTATATGGTTAGTAGCGGTTTAGTTGACAGGGTGGATGTTAGTCACTTCAGATTATCTGTTCATTTGTTAATTGCTTTTCTGATTTTATCATTAATTTTTTGGAATTACCTAAAATATCAAAATTATAATCAAGTCGTATATGGATTAAATTCAATTATTCCATTTATTTTTTTAGTTTTAATTTTAATACAAATTGTAATTGGCGCATTTGTTTCAGGAATGGATGCTGGAAAAATTTATAATTCCTGGCCTTTGATGGGAAACACTTATTTTCCAAATGATAATAATGTTGAAAATTTATTTAAGTTATCTGCTTTTAGTGATCCATCATTAGTTCAGTTTATTCACAGAAACTTGGCATATGTAATTGGATTATTTTATATGATGATATTTTTTAAAGTTTATCAAAGTAAAATAACAAAACTATATAGATCAGTTAATATTTTGGGATTTTTTATTATTTTACAAATTATTTTAGGAATTTTTACAGTTATACTTGGTGCACAAATTTATATTGCTGCTATGCACCAAGTAAGTTCTATTTTTTTAGTAACTTCTTGTATTTATTTTTTCTTTATAAATACTAAAACTAACTAACTGCTTTAAGCTTTCCTTTTGAAGATTTATTTAAAGCTTGATCTAAATCTTCAATAATGTCATCTATATGCTCTATACCTATACAAAGTCTAACATAACTTTGTGTTACACCCGATGCAGCAAGTTCTTTATCATTTAATTGGCTGTGTGTTGTGCTTGCAGGATGAATAGCTAAACTTCTTGCATCACCAATATTGGCGACATGATAAAACATTTTTAATGACTCAATAAATTTCTTACCAGCTTCAATCCCTCCTTTTAGCTCAATACCAACCATCGGTCCATTTCCACCTTTTAAATATTCTTTAGCTCTATCTGAAATATGTTTGTCGTGTTCAGTCGAGTAAATTACTTTAGTTACTTCTTTATGTTTTTTTAAAAAATTAACTGTTTTTTGAGCATTTTCGCAGTGCTGCTTCATCCTTAAAGCAACGGTCTCTAGACCTTGTATAATTGCAAAAGCATTATCTGGAGCACATGCAGATCCTAGATCTCTCAATAAACAAACTCTTGCACGTACAGCAAAAGGAACATTGGCACCAGTCATCTCAGGTACTGCTTTTCCCCATATAACATTATTATAACTTGGATCTGGTTCATTAAATAATGGTTGTCTTTTAGGATCAGCTGTCCAATCGAAATTCCCACTGTCAACAATGCTGCCAGCTATTGCTGTTCCATGTCCACCAATATATTTTGTTAAAGAATGAATAACTACAGCAGCTCCATGTTCTATAGGCCTACAAATAACAGGGGCGGCAGTATTGTCCATTATAAGAGGAATATTGTATCTTCTTCCTATATCTGACACTTCTTTAATTGGGAAAACTCTTAAATATGGATTAGGTAGAGTTTCTCCATAAAAAGCACGCGTATTATCATCAATTAGTTTTTCAAAGTTTTTAGGATCACTTGGATCTGCATATCTTATCTCTATACCAAGTTTACTAAGTGTATTGTTAAATAATGATACTGTACCACCGTATAAATCAGTAGAACTAATTATATTATCACCCGCTTGAGCAACATTTAATACAGCAAAAGAAGAGGCTGTTTGGCCTGATGAGACAGTCACACAAGATAAACCACCTTCAAGAGCAGCAATTCTTTTCTCTAGTACGTCATTTGTAGGATTCATTATTCTGGTGTAAATGTTTCCAAACTCTTTTAATGAAAATAAATTAGCTGCATGCTCTGTGCTGTTAAACTCGTAAGATGTAGTTCTATATATAGGTACAGCAACAGCATTTGTTGCAGGATCACTCCTATAATCACCACCATGTACTGCAATGGTCTCAGGTTTATTTCTTTTAGTACTCATTATATACTCCTTTTTTAGTGCTTTAACTTAATGTGAGGCGCACAATATAGTTCAAATGCCTACCGATAATTAGTGAAAATTCCTTTTTAGCAGTTTAAAGCCCGCAATAGGATCAAATCGGCATTATCTTTTTATCAAATTAAGACCAATTTTCAAGGTAAATATAAAATTGACTTTGATTTTAATAATAGTATTAATCCTCGCACAATGACGAAATTCCTTAAAAAAGACCAAATAACATCATCTTGGTATGAAATTGATGCAACTAATGCAGTTGTAGGTAGATTAGCTACAATTGTTTCAAATATTATAAGAGGAAAAAATAAAACAACTTATACTCCACATATGGATGACGGTGATTTTGTAGTTGTTAAAAATATTGAACAAGTAAAATTTACAGGAAAAAAATTTCAAGACAAAAAGTATTACAGACATACAGGTCACCCTGGTGGTATTAAGATTGCTACACCTGAAAAGTTACATGAAAAAAAACCAGGTGAAACATTAAAACTTGCAGTGAAAAGAATGTTACCTGGTGGTGTTTTGGGTCGAAAACAATTAACTAAACTAAAAATTTACGCAGGTAATGATCATCCGCACTCTGCACAAAATCCTACGGTCATCGAATTAAATAAATTGAATAGTAAAAATTTAGCAAGAAATTAACATGGAAAACACTCAAACATCTCCAAAGTCTCCTAAACTTAAATTGGATTTTAAAGACAGTAAATATGCAACTGGTAGAAGAAAAACTTCTATTGCGAAAGTTTGGTTAAAAAAAGGATCTGGTAAAATCTATGTGAATGGTAAATTATTTAGTGATTATTTTGCAGATGAAACACATAAAATGCAAATTACAAGACCTTTTGAGATTATAAATCAGTCTACAGATTATGACGTTAGATGTAGCGTTAAAGGTGGAGGACCAACAGGTCAAGCTGGTGCAATGGTTCATGGTATATCCAAAGCATTAGTTTTATTTGATGAAAATTTAAAAGGTACATTAAAAACCGAAAAACTTACCACCAGAGACTCTAGAGCAGTTGAGAGGAAAAAACCTGGTAGAAGAAAAGCTAGAAGAAGCTTTCAATTCTCTAAAAGATAATTTTTTTTTAATATTAAACTGTTATAATATAAAATGCCTAAGCTTAATGCGTTAGTCGCTGGATCAACTGGATATATTGGTACTCAATTAATAAAGATATTAGTTAAGCACAAATATATAAACATAAAATACCTTTGTGGTAATTCGTCAGTAGGTAAGAGTATTTCATTTTATGAAAAGTCATTATCAAAATATAAATTACCTAAAATAAGAAGATTTAATAAAAATTTATTAGATGATGTTGATATAATTTTTACAGCTTTACCTAATGGAGAAGCTCAAGATTTATCTAAACATTTAAATAAAAAAAATATATTAATTGATTTAGCTGCAGATTTTAGACTTGAAAAAGCTTCAGAGTATAAAAAATGGTATAAGCAGAAGCATCGAGCAATTAAACTTATAAAAAAAAGTATCTATTCACTACCTGAAATTAATAGAAAAGAAATTAAAAAGTATAATATTATCTCAAGCCCTGGTTGTTATCCAACATCTATACTTTTGCCATTAATACCTTTGATTAATAAAAATTTAGTTAAGGTTTCAAATATTATAATAGACTCCAAATCAGGTTATTCTGGTGCTGGAAGAGGCGTTCATAAAAAATATAAAAATAAAAATTTATATGATTCTTTAAGTGCTTATGGTGTTGGAAATCATCGTCATAATTCAGAAATTGACCAGATGTTAAAAAAATTTTCTAAGAAAAAAATTGAAGTAAGTTTTACACCGCATTTATCACCAATGTTTAAAGGAATTCTAAGTACTATATATTTAGATTTGAATACAAATGTAAATATGACAAAAGTTTTAGGTTTACTGACAAAATTTTATAAGCAAGAAAAATTTGTGAAGATTTTTAAATCAAATACCCTCATAAGTACAAATGATGTTATTAATACTAATAATTGTCTAATTTCAGTCTGCAAGTCAAAATTTAATAATAAAATTATTATACTTTCAGCTATAGATAATTTAATAAAAGGTGGAGCAGGGCAAGCAGTGCAAAGTCTAAACAATAGATTTAACTTTCCAGAAACAACTGGATTAATATGAGATTAATATTTTGTTTATTTTTACTATTATTTATTAGCAACTGTTCTTTAGATAAAGATTCTCAGTATTGGACTGAAGATACTATTAAAAAAAAAAATGAGCAAAAAAAACTTTCAAAAATATTAAAAAAATCAAAAGATACAATGTCAATGACTTTAGATGAATATAAATTATATATAGAAGACTACACAAAAAAAAGTAAATATCCTGATATTAGTAAATGAAAAAAACATATAATATTGCAGTAGTTGGTTTAGGACAGGTTGGTATCTATTTACTTAATGAGTTAAATACTAAGAAAAAAAGTATTGAAACAAAGACTGGATCAAGAATTAATCTAGTAGCTATATCAGCAAAAAATATTAAAAAAAAAAGAAAATTTAAATTTAATAAGAAAATTTTTTATACCAACCCCCTCGAAATACTTAAAAAACATAAAGTAGATATTTTATTTGAAGCAATAGGATTATCCGACGGTGTATCTAAAAAAATTGTAGAGAAAGCTTTAAAAAGTAAGGTTCACGTCATTACACCAAATAAAGCTTTAATTTCTAAACATGGAAATTATCTAGCTAAATTAGCTGAAAAAAATAATGTTAACTTAGAGTTTGAAGCTTCTGTAGCAGGAGGTATACCAATCTTAAGATCAATTAAGGAAGGATTAGCAACTAACAAGATCTCAAAGATTTATGGAATATTAAATGGTACTTCAAATTATATTTTATCTGAAATGGAAAATTCTAATCAAAAATTTAATGATGTTCTTATTAAAGCACAAAAACTTGGCTATGCTGAACCAGGCAATCCTAAATTAGATTTAAATGGTTTTGATGCTTTTTCAAAGGTAAGAATTTTATCTGCACTCGCTTTTAATAGTAAAATTTCAAACCACAAATGTTTAATGGAAGGAATAGAAAAAATTGAATTAAAAGATATTAAAATCGCTAATCAATTAGATTTAAGAATAAAACTTCTTGGAATAACAGAATTAAAAAATAATCAACTTTTTGAAACAGTCCACCCATGCTTAGTTAACAAAAAATCTTATATAGGTAATGTTAACGGTGTAATGAATGCAGTAATTCTTGAAGGTAAACCAGTCGGTGAAAGTATTTTACAAGGTGAAGGCGCAGGTCCTGGTCCTACTTCTTCTTCTCTACTTTCTGACTTATTGTCCATACTTAGAGGGAACATTAAAAAACCTTTTGGAATTCCTTTTTCGCAATTAAAAGCTCTAAAATCAAATAATATAAATAACTATACAAATTCATTATATTTAAGGTTTGAAGTGAGCGATAGACCTGGGGTTTTATCTCAAATTACTAATCGTTTAGCAAAGTATAAAATATCTGTAAAAAGACTTATCCAAACACCTGATAAAAAAACAAATAAAGCAACAATAGTAATCATAACTCACAAAACTTCTGAGATAAATTCCAAGAATTGTTTATCTATATTTAAAAAAAATAAAAATATTTTAAAAACGCCAACACTTATTAGAGTGCTTGGTTAATGGATATTTATTTTAAACTTTTTGAAGTTCTATTTCCTGTTTTTTTTATGGTGGGTATTGGTTACTTTATTGGTAAAAAAAATCCTAAATTAGATACTTCT
>CABYOP010000027.1 GCA_902520645.1 uncultured Pelagibacteraceae bacterium
TTATAATAAAAAGTTCTCTAAGTTTAAATCCTTACTAGCTGGATTTCCTGCTGGAACAGTGTCTGGTGCTCCAAAAATAAGAGCTATGGAAATTATTGATGAATTAGAAACGACGAGAAGAAAGGTTTATGCAGGTGGCATAGGTTATTTTTCTGCAAACGGTGAATTTGATACTTGTATTGCTTTAAGAACAGCTGTTGCCAAAAATAAAAAATTCTATGTACAAGCTGGTGCAGGAATTGTTGCTGATAGCAAACCTACTAATGAATATGAGGAGACGGTTAATAAAGCTAAGGCTTTAATTAATGCTTTAAGATAATGAAAGTATTACTGATAGATAATTATGATAGTTTTACATTTAACTTGTATCATTACATATCATCACTAGGTGTTAAAGTAGATGTTGTTAGAAATGACAAAATAACAGCTAAAGATATTAAGAAAAATAAATATAATAAAATTGTTATATCTCCAGGACCAGGGAATCCAAGTCAATCAGGAAATTGTATAAATATTTTAAAATCTCTTCATAAAGAAATGCCTTTTTTAGGAGTATGTCTAGGTCATCAAATTATTGGACAAGTATTTGGGTCAAAGATCATTCAAGCAAAAAAGCTTATGCATGGAAAAATAAGTAAAATTAAATCAAAAAAAATTGGAATTTTAAAAAATTTACCAAAAATTTTTGAAGCTACTAGATATCACAGTCTGATAATTGAAAAGAAAACTTTATCTGATAGTTTAGAAATTACAGCAGAAACTGAAGATGGCTTGATAATGGGTGTGCAACATAAAGTGTATAATATTCATGGTGTACAATTTCATCCAGAAAGTATTAAAACTAAACTGGGAATAAAAATATTAAAAAATTTTATAAATTACTAATTAAATGGATCAAATTTTAGAAAAATTAAGAAATAAGAAAGATCTTTCTTTTGAGGAAAGTAAATCTGCTTTTGAATTACTTATGACTGGACAAGCTAACGAAGATCAAATTTATGATTTTTTAACCTTATTATCAGACAAAGGTGAAGTATCAGACGAAATTGCTGGCGGTGTTTATGTGCTTCGGGAAAAGTCAAAAAGAGTAAAAGTTAAAGACTGTGTTGATACTTGTGGAACTGGAGGTGATGGCATGAATACCTTAAATATTTCAACGGCATCAGCTTTACTTTTAGCTAGTATGGGGACTAAAGTCGCTAAACATGGTAATAAAGCAGTCTCTTCAAAGTGTGGTTCAGGAGATGTTTTAGAGGCACTAAAAATTAAAATCAATCTTGAACCAACTGATATAGAAAAAGAAATCAACAATAACAACTTTGGCTTTATGTTTGCTCCTAATTATCATAGTGCAATGAGATTTGTTGGGCCAGTAAGAAAAAAAATAGGTAAAAGGACAATATTTAATATGATTGGTCCATTGAGTAACCCTGCTTTAGTAGATAGACAAGTTGTTGGTGTTTTTGATAAAAAATTACTCAAGATTTTTGCCGAAGGACTTAAAAATTTAAATATTAAATTTGCATGGATCGTAAATAGTGAGGATGGCCTGGATGAAATTTCACCTTATGCTAAGACAAATGTTATACAATTAAAAAATGGAGAAATATCTGAAATTATAATTGATCCCACAGTATTAAATATTAACGCTGAAAAATTTGATAATTTAGTTGGTGATGACGCAAAATATAATGCAAGTAAGATGATTGAAATTTTTAAAGGTAAAGACAATGATTTTTCAAAAGCAGTTTGTTTAAATGCTGCAGCAGGTTTAATTGTTAATGAAAAATATTCAGAATTTTTAGATGCTTACAATTATAGTAGAGAATTTATTTTATCAGGAAAACCGTATATTCATTTAGAAAAAATACAAAATGTCTAAAAATATTCTCGAAGAAATAATTAAAAAAAAAATAGATAAGATTGATATTTTAAAAAAATCAACAAGTTTAAATTCACTTGCAGATATTATTGATAAAAATAATTCTTTCTTGAATTTTAAAGAAAAAATTCAATCTAATTTACTAAATAATAAAACATCAATTATTGCCGAAATTAAAAAGGCTAGCCCTTCCGCTGGTGTAATTATCCAAAATTATAATCCAGTAGAAATTGCCAACACATATAATACTAATAATGTTACATGCTTATCTGTACTTACTGAGGAGGATTATTTTTTAGGAAACCTAATTCATATCAGCAAGATAAAAGAAAAAGTTAACTTACCAATTTTATGTAAAGATTTCTTTATAGATAAATTTCAAATACCCTTAGCTAAAAGTTATGGAGCAGATGCAATTTTAATTATTTTGGCTGGTGTATCAGATAATCTAGCAAATGATTTATATGAAGAGGCATTAAAGTACAAAATGTCAGTGATTGTGGAGGTTCATACTATTGAAGAGGCTAAAAAAGCTTTAAACTTTAAAGAGGCTTTAATTGGAATAAATAATAGAAATTTAAAAACACTTAAAACAGATATTAATACAACCTATGATATCCATAATGTATTAATTAATCATGATGGACCTTTGATTTCGGAGAGTGGAATTAAAAATAAAGAGGAACTTTTAGATTTAAAAAACAAAACATCGATTAACACTTTTTTAATCGGTGAATCACTCTTGAAGAATTTGGATAAAAATTCTATTTTTTCAGTTTTATAGTCAATAAAACCCCTATTTTGCTAGTTTTTTTAATGTTGTTAAATTAAAAGAACTTTTATAGAACATTATTTGTACGATATTTGTTCTTATGCTTACAAAAAAACAAAAAAACTTACTTTTATTTATCAACAAGAAGTTGAGAAGCTCTGGTGTTTCTCCTTCATATGAAGAGATGAAACAATCTCTCAATTTAAAATCTAAATCAGGAATACATAGACTAATAAGCGCCTTAGAAGAAAGAGGTTTTATTAAAAGACTTGCTCATAAAGCTAGAGCCTTAGAGGTAATAAAACTTCCTGAAACAGCTTCTGCAAATGATATTTACAACAACTTTTCCCCAAGCGTTATAAAAGGTGGTTTAGATGAAGAGCAAGTACCATCTGATGAAGTAGAAGTGCCAGTTCTTGGTAAAATCGCTGCTGGAACACCAGTTGAAGCAATCCAAAATGAAGTTGCCAGAATACCTTTGCCAAATAATTTAGAAAAAAATGGAGATTACTTTGGTTTAAAAGTTCAAGGTGATTCTATGATAGAAGCAGGTATTCATGAGGGTGATACCGTAATTATCAGAAGAACAGATACTGCAGAAAATGGAAAGATTGTAGTCGCTTTAATTGATGAGCATGAAGCAATGCTTAAAAGAATTCGTAAAAAAGGTAAAGTTGTCGCTTTAGAAAGTGCAAATAGAAACTACGAAACTAAAATTTTTGGACCTGATAGAGTTAAAGTCCAGGGTGTTTTAGTATCTTTATATAGAAACTTCTAAAAAAATAGTCTAAACATCATTGATGTCAAAAGTAGCAACTCGTTTTGCTCCCTCACCTACTGGAGCTCTTCATATTGGAGGTGTAAGAACGGCGTTGTTTAATTGGCTTTATTCAAAAAATCAAAAAGGTACATTTCACCTAAGAATTGAAGATACTGATAAGGAAAGATCTAAAGATGAGCATAAAGATCAGATTATAAATTCTTTAAAGTGGATTGGAATAGAGCACGATGGAGATGAATATATTCAATCAAATAAAGTTAAAGATCATATTAAAGTTGCAAATGAATTATTAAATAATGGAAACGCATATAAATGCTATTGTTCCAGTGAAGAGATTGAAGAACAAAAAAAGAGAGCTAGACAAAAAAAATTACCTTATATCTATAATAGAAAGTGGAGAGATGCAGATGAAAAAGATATTCCTAAAGATATTAAGCCAGTAATTAGATTTAAAAGTAAAATTGAAGGAAGTTCTGTATTAAAAGACTTGGTGCAAGGTGATGTGGAGATTGAAAATAATACAATTGAGGATTTTATTATATTAAGAAATGACGGAACTCCTACATATAACCTTTCAGCAACTGTGGATGACTATCAAATGGGAATGACACACATTATTAGAGGTGATGATCATAAAATAAATACCTTTAAGCAAATACAAATATATCTAGCTATGGGTTGGGAGGTACCAAATTTTGCACATATACCTTTAATCCATACAATTGATGGAAAAAAACTATCTAAAAGAGATAATGCCTCAACGTTAGACGATTACTCAAAAATTGGAATTATACCAGATGCTCTAAGAAATTACTTGTTAAGATTAGGCTGGTCTTATCAAGATAAAGAAATATTTACTTTAGATGAGAGCATTAAATACTTTAATTTAGAGGGAATTGGAAAATCACCCTCAAAACTTGATATGAGCCGTATTTTATCAATGAATGAGCACTATATTAAAACTATTGATGAACAGCAGCTTTTCAAAAGCTTGATTGAATATTGTGAGATTTACAAAGAAAAAATTAAACCTGAAAAAGAGGAAAAAATAAAAAATTCACTTTCATTTTTGAAAAATAAGGCAAAAACATTAGAAGATATATTCAACAACGCAAAATATATAATCCTAGATAAAATAAATTTTAACCCAGATGATCTGAAGTTAATTGATGATAAAGCAAAAAAAATAATTCAAGAATTTAAAACCGAGATTTCTTCATTAGATAATTTAAATAGAGAAATATTGGAGCCTATAGTAAATAATTTAATAAAAAAACATGAGACTAATTTTAAAGGTGTAGGACAGCCTCTAAGAGTAATTTTAACAGGATCTAAATTCGGACCAGGCCTGTATGATATTTTAATTTCTTTAGGCAAGGAAGAAGTAAATCAAAGATTAGGAAATAAGATAATTGGATAGAACTGTTGAGGACTCATCTGATGATGAGGTCTTTGATCTGATGCCATCTAAAGTTTTATTACATTCAGCTAATTGTTTTTTAATAAGGTCAGGATTCTTTAAAAAATATATTACAGTTTTATAAATTTCTTGAGCATTACACTCATTTTGAAGAAGTTCGGGGATTATTTCTCGATTGTTGATAATATTAATAATATTGGCAAATTTAACATTCACTAACATTTTAAATATCATAAAATTTATAAAGCTTAATTTATAAATAATTATTGATGGTATATTTGCATTACAAATTTGTAGTGAAACAGTGCCAGATTTTGACACAGCAAAAATAGATTTAGATAAAACCTCTGATTTAATATTTTCTTCAGATATAACATCTATATTTTCAATATTTTTTTGTTTAATAATATCTAAAATTGAATTTTTATTTTCCTCAGTGGCATGAAAATAAAAAAAAAAGTCTTCATGTTTTTTATTCATTAACTCTATAAAGCCAATTAAAATTGGTAAAAGAACTAATGTCTCAGATTTTCTACTTCCAGGAAATAAGGATATTATTTTTTTATTATTTGGTATTAAATCCTCAATTAAAGTTTTTGGATTATTCTTAGTTTCAATTAAAGGATGTCCTACAAAAGTATTTTTTATATTTTCTTCATCAAAATATATTTTTTCAAAATTAAATAGTAAAAGAATATGATCAATAAATTTTTTAATTTTCTTAACCCTATTTTTTCTCCAAATCCAAACCTGAGGTGCTACATAATGCACAGTTTTTATATTACTTTTAATCCTCTTTACTTTTTCAGCTACTCTCAATGTGAAATCAGGGCTATCTACACTAAATAAAATATCTGGATTAAATTTTATTATTTCTTCAACAGTTCGATTAATTTTTTTTCTAATTTTAAAAATATTTAAAATAACACTTGTAAATCCAAGATATGTTATTTCTTTAAGGTCATAAATAGAGTTAATACCTAACTTTTTCAAATTTGATCCACCAACAGATAAATATTTGATTTCAGAATTTTTAGTTTTAAGCTTTGCTATAACTGTTGAGGCTAGCTTGTCACCTGAGGGTTCACCTGTAAGTATAAATATTTTTTTCATATAACTTTAATAAATATCCTATTTTTGTTAGCAAAATTAATACATTTAGCTTTTTCTAAAATTATATTTTTTTTAGATTTTAAAATTATTCCTTTAAGACCATATCTTTTACAATCCTTAAGCGTTTGAAGTCCAATTGTGGGCAAATCCATTCTTAAATCCTGTTTTTTTTTTGGAAATTTTATTAACATACCCTGTGTTTTTTTCTTTAATTTAGCTAACATTTTTCTTGTGCCTTCTCTTCCTTCTTTTGCAACAATTTTACTATCATTAACAATTAAAGCTTGCACATGATCTAGGTCATTCAATTTATTAAAATATTTAATACCTTCTTTAATTGATGCTAAATCTTTTTTATTTGGTTTTAATTTTGTATAATTTCCTGATTTTAAAGCTAGTTCTGGATTAAAACTAATTGAACTTATAACTTTTATTCCCTCATTGTTTAAAATTTTTATTATTGCTTTAATTATAGCTGCATCTCCTTTTTTTGCAGCCTTGATTACACCTGGCATATAATAAATACCTTTAAAATCTAATCTTAGTGATGAAAATTTTGGTTTTGCTATTTTGCCAGCAAATAAAACATTTTTTGATTTTTTATCTTTAATTAAATCGAGAATTTTACCAAATTTTCCAATACTTATTCGGTAAGAGTATTTATTTTTTTTAAATTTTGAATTTTTTGAAAAATCAATGATAAAATATTTTTTTTTTAATTTTTTTATTTTGTTTAATACGTTCTCTGAAAAGTCTGTGTCTCCTAAAAACAGTCCAATCATCTTATTTTGAAAATGGAGTGCATATTGGCCTTTTTTTGTCTTTCTCTATAAAACTTACAACTTCACTTACCAATTCATGTTTTCTTAGTTCCTGGCTTAAACTGTTTAAATTTTCAGTTAAATTTTCATTTTTAAATATTTCTTTGTATGCTTCACCTAAAATCTTTATGTCTTGATTTGGAATATTTTTTCTTCTCAATCCAATTAAGTTAAGTCCTTGAAGTATACTTCTATTGCCATGAGCTATACCATAAGGAATTATATCTCTAACAACACCACACATTCCTCCAATCATTGCTGATTTGCCCACTCTAGTAAACTGTTGGACAGCTGAGTTTCCTCCTATAATTACATTGTCCTCTATATGAGCATGACCACCTAATGGAACACTGTTTGCTAAAATAACATTATCACCGACAGTGCAGTCATGAGCGATATGAGCTGATACCATGAACAAACAATTGTTACCTATCTTTGTTATTCCCCCACCACCATTTGTTCCTGGGTTAATAGTTACATACTCTCTGATTTTATTATGACTTCCTATTTCAAGTCTGGTTTCCTCACCTTGGAATTTTAGATCTTGAGGATCGTTACCAATAGACGCAAATGGATAAATTTTATTATTTTTTCCTATTTTTGTATGCCCTATAATACTTACATGTGATTGAACCTCGGTATTTTCGTGAATTTCAACATTTGCACCTATAACTGAGTAAGGTCCAACTTTTACATTTCTATGTAACTTTGCTTTTGAATCAATAATTGCAGATCGGTGGATCATTTATTTTCCCTTAAAAAATGTCTTATATTTTTAGCTGGATAACCCATAACTTTTGAATTATCAGAAATATCTTTTATTACTCCACTGCCACCTGCAATTTCAACATTGTCGCCTATTTTTAAATGACCTGAAATTCCAGCTTGTCCACCAATTTTTACATTTTTCCCAATAATAGAACTTCCTGCAATTCCTACTTGTCCTGCTATTATTGTATTGTCACCGATTTTAACGTTGTGAGCTATATGAATTTGATTATCTAAAAAAGTATTTTTACCAATTACTGTATTTGACATTGAGCCTCTATCAATTGTTGCGCCACAACCTATTTCACAATTATCACCGATTTGAACTATGCCTATATGGGGATACCTTAAATTTTTAGTATTATTTGGAAAAAATCCAAAACCATGTTTACCGATAATGCAATTATCTAAAATTTTTACATTATCGCCAACTAAGGTATTTCTTATTATAGAATTTGAACCAATAGAGCAGTTGTTACCAATAACTACATTTTGTTCAATAATTGTATTGTGGCCAATTAAACAATTAGAACCTATTGAAACATTTTTACCTATCACAACATTTTTTCCATATTTAACTTTTTCTTTAAATTCTGTTTTATTTATATCTTGAATGGAATTATCAAAATTATCGTATACTGCATCAGGATAAAATTTTCCTGTAACTATTGATGTCGAAACTAAAACATTATCAACAACTAACGGTACACAGTTTTTTGGAAGATCATTTTTTAAAATGCTAGTGGTGATACAATATGATGCTTTGGTTTTATTAGCTAAATCTTTATATTTTTTTGAATGAAAAAAAGTAATATCATTTACATTAGCGCCTACTAAATCATTAATATTTTTAACTTGTTCTTTGTGAGTAGTTTGTAAATTTATTTTAAGTAATTTTATAATTTCAAAAATACTAAAAGGACCATGATTTTTAAAAAAAGGATTAACCATGATTTCTTGTACCAAAACAATTTTGTGAGAGTTATCAAAATTTATTGCTATTTATTTCTTGTCAACAATCGTGGCTGACCATATTGCATCTGCCATTTTAACTTCATTTACAAAAGCCACACCCTTGTATTTCCATACTCTACCATGAGATCTTATAGCCTCAATTTCAAGTATAAGTTTACAATCAGGAATTACAGGATTTCTAAATCTAGCCTTTTCAACACCCATCAAAAAAACCAATTTATTTTCATACGTTGATTTATCTAATCCATGAGCAGTTAGTGCAGCGGCAGCCTGCCCAAAGGACTCAACAATTAATACACCAGGCATAACAGGATTGTCAGGAAAATGACCGTTTACAAAAAAACTATCTTTTTTAACATTTACCACAGCTTTAGCTGAAGTAAGTTTTTTTATATCATAAAGTTCATCGATAAGTAACATGGGATCTCTG
>CABYOP010000028.1 GCA_902520645.1 uncultured Pelagibacteraceae bacterium
ATATCCTTGATCTACTGCTTTTTGGAAATAATTTTTATTTACCTCAGCAACTTTCTCAGCTTCTGGAAAATCTTTTAAGAGATCTTGTATGTAAGTTAAATCTTTTACCGAATTACTAGCTGTAAACTTGAACCCTGTAAAATCACCTTTTAATAAATTATCAAATACTCGGTTTAACGCTGCTGAATTTCCAGAACCAAGTTTTGCTACACTAAATACTTTTTGCAAATCCAAACCTAATTCTTTAGCACCTATAGCTAAATGATTTACTAAAGCGCCATTACCTAAAGATAAAAAATTATTTAATAGTTTTGATTTAGCTCCCATTCCAACTTCTCCAAAATAAAAATAATCTTTACAAAAAAATTTTAAGTAAGGTTCAGCTTTTTTGAAATTCTCCTCAGATGCACCAACAATTCCACCTAAAATACCTTCTTCTGCCTGAACAGGACCACCCATAACAGGGCATTCCACATAGCTAATATTATTTTTTTTATAAATAGAGTTGGTTTCGATTGAGCCTGATTTGTTATGAGTGGTAATATCAATAACTATTGTTTTATCATTTAATATTTTAGATATTTTCTCTGAAATTGATTTTGCAATTGGAGTGTTGGTAACACACATAAATAGAGCGTCTAAATTTTTATTCCTAAAATCCTCAAAAGAATTTACTTCCTCAGCTCCTTCTTTGACAATCTTTTCAATTGGTTTTCTATTTTTGTTAGCTATTACATAAAGTTTATTGTTATTTTTTAAAATATTTTTGGCTATTCCATAGCCCATATACCCAACACCAATAAATCCAACATTTTTCATAAGTATCCTTAATTTGTTTTCCCTTCTGTTCTAATAAACATTATACCAAAAATTATAATTCCTATAACACCTATAATTTTATTATAATCAAATGGCACACCAAAAATTATGAAGTTTATAATTGTTGACCAGACTAATTGGGAATATTGAAAGTTAGTTACAAATGACAAATTTGAAAGCTGTATTGCATAAACAATTAATGAATGACTAACAAATCCAGCAAAACCCAGAAGTATTAAATACAGCCAATAGATATTTTTTTCTAAAGGAGCCCAATTAAATAATATGTATATGCTAAAAATGATCGCTCCTAAAATTGAAGTATAAAAAATTGCAGCAAATGGATCATTGTCACCTGAAACAACTTTTGTAAAAAACTGATAGAGAGCCCAGCAAATTGGAGGGACAATAGGGAATATTAAATCTACACTTAATATTTTCATACTTGGACCAAGAGAGTAAACAATTGAGCCAAAGCTTAGTAACATTAATGCTATCCCTTTAGGAGTTAAAATATCTTTTAAAAAATATGCCGAAAGTAAAGAGACTATTAATGGAGCTGTAAAGAAAACCACATAAATGTCAACTAAGTCAAATTTTTGTAATGAGTAGAACATAAATGTTGTAGCAGTGACCATTAAAGTCGATCTAATTATTTGAACTTTAAAATTTTTCTTTAAATTAACTTTCGGCTTAAAGATTAGGAAAAATATAATTAGAGAAATTAGATGAAAGAAAAACCTTCCCCAAATTGCTTGAGTGACAGGCATAACTGTCCCTAGGTATTTTGCGGTTGAGTCCATGCAAACAAACATAAAAAAACCACCAGCAGCTAATAAAATTACATTAAGTAATGAAGTTTGTTGTGGCACTGTGAGATTTTAAATTACATTACAACGCCTACTTGCCAAGGATTAAACTCCTCGTCACCGTAGCCATTGATCTCACTTTTTGATTTATTTCCTGATGCTGTGTTAACTACTAATTCAAATATATTTTGACCAACCTCTTCTACTTTTTCTTTACCTTCTGCAATTGTTCCACAATTTATGTCCATATCTTCTGACATTTTTTCATACATAGCAGAATTAGTTGAAAGTTTCAGACTTGGAACAGGCTTGCACCCAAAACAAGATCCACGACCTGTAGTAAAACAAATTACATTTGCTCCAGATGCAACTTGTCCTGTTACAGATACTGGATCATAACCAGGTGAGTCCATAAAATTAAATCCTTTATTTTTTAACGGTTCAGCATATTGCAAAACATCTTGAAGTATAGAATTTCCACCTTTAGCAACTGCTCCTAATGATTTTTCTAGTATAGTTGTAAGACCACCTCTTTTGTTACCTGGTGCAGGGTTGTTATCCATTGAGCTGTTATTGATTGAAGTATAATTTTTCCACCATTCCAGTCTTTTAATTAATTTATCTGCAGTTTCTTGTGAATTAGCTCTATTAATTAATAAGTGTTCTGCACCGTAAATTTCTGGAGTTTCAGATAAAATTGAACTTCCTCCTTTTTTAACCAAAAGGTCTGCAGCTATTCCTAATGCTGGATTAGCAGTTATCCCTGAATATCCATCGGAACCTCCACACTGTAAAGCAAGTGTTAAATGGCCAACAGATTGAGAAGATCGCTCAACATTATTTGCCTCTGTTAAGAGATTTTTTATTTGAGATAATACTTTATCTACAATTTTTTTTGTTCCACCTTCATCCTGAATAGTAAGAAAATGAATTCTGTTATGCTTTTTTAAAGACTCGTCAAACAAACTAACTTGTGCACATTCACAACCCAAACCTATAACAAATACATGTGAAAAATTTGGATGATTTTTAAATCCATCTATAGTTCTTTGGAACATTTGCATTCCTTCACTTTCAGTATTCATTCCACATCCTGTAGAGTGAGTAATTGGTACTATCCCATCAATATTTGGATAATCTTTTAAAATATTAGAGTATTTAATTTTTTCGACAATCATCTTTGTTACAGTGGCTGAGCAATTAACAGTGCTTACTATCCCAATATAATTTCTTGTAGCTACTTGGCCATTGTCTCTTAAAATTCCATTGAAGAATGTATCAGCTTTTTCATCCACAATATGCTTCTTGCTTGTAACTTTAAAATCTCTTTTGAATTCTCTAAATTCCAAGTTATGTGAATGTACATGTTGTCCTGGTTTAATATCGTCTAATGCAAAACCGATAATTTGATCATATTTTATTATAGGATCGCCTTTTTTAATTGTTTTTAAACAAACTTTATGACCAAAAGGTATTGGATCAACAGTACTGATTTCATGACCCTCAATTTTAGTTTTTTCTGGAATGATAAATTGACTTACGCCAACATTGTCATTCTGATTTAAAACTATTAGATTATTCATAAAATTATTATATAACTATTATTTTAAACAGACCATTATAAATATTATGCCAAAAAAAAGAAAAAAGAGTTTCAGAAGTCATAATTGGTTTAATAATCCAAAAAATCCAGATATGACTGCTCTTTATCTAGAGCGTTATTTAAATTATGGACTTACTAGAAAAGAGTTACAATCTGGAAATCCTATCATTGGAATTGCTCAATCAGGCAGTGATCTTTCCCCATGTAATCGACATTTTTTATCTTTAAGCAAAAGGATTAAAGATGGAATAAGGAGAGCAGGTGGTATTCCTATGGAATTTCCCACACATCCAATTCAAGAAACAGGCAAAAGACCAACAGCTATGCTTGATCGAAATCTATCATATTTATCTTTAGTCGAAGTTTTGTATGGCTATCCCATCGATGGAGTAATATTAACAACCGGTTGCGATAAGACCACTCCAGCTGCGCTAATGGCTGCTGCAACTGTTAATATTCCTGCAATTGTTTTATCTGGTGGCCCAATGTTAGATGGAGTTTATAAAGGTAAGTTAGCTGGTTCAGGAATGGTAGTTTGGGAAGCTAGAAAAATGTTAGCCAAAGGAGAAATAAAATATGAGGAATTTATGGACATGGTTTCATCATCCTCACCAAGTGCTGGTCATTGTAATACAATGGGAACAGCATCCTCTATGAATTCAGTAGCTGAGGCATTGGGTATGTCTTTACCTGGTGGAGCAGTTACACCTGCGCCTTATAGAGAAAGAGAACAAATCTCTTACGAAACTGGAAAAAGAATTGTAGGAATGGTTCATGAAAATTTAACTCCTTCAAAAATTATGACCCGTAAAGCATTTGAAAATGCTGTTGTCGTTGCAAGTGCTATAGGTGGATCAAGTAATTGCACAACACATTTAAGTGCAATTGCAAAACATATGGGAATTAAATTTGATCTTTCTGATTGGCAAAGACTAGGACACAACATTCCTTTACTAGTTAATTGTCAGCCTGCAGGAGAATATTTAATGGAAAGTTTTCATAGAGCTGGAGCAATCCCTGCAGTAATGAAAGAATTAATTAAAAATAAAAAACTTCACACGAATATAAAAACTGTTACAGGAAAGACAGTTAAAGAGAATTTAAAAAAAAAAATTGACGTAGATAATAATGTAATTAAATCCTTTAAAAATTCATTAGCGGAAAAAGCAGGTTTTTTAGTAATGAAAAGTAATTTTTTCTCATCAGCAATTATGAAAACCTCAGTCATAAGTAAAGAATTTAAAGAAAGATACTTATCTAACTCTAAACACCCAAATGTATTTAATGGAAAAGCTGTAGTTTTTGAAGGACCAGAGGATTACCATAAGAGATTAAATAGTAAGAAATTAAAAATTGACGAAAATTCAATATTAATTGTAAGAGGCTGCGGGCCTGTAGGTTATCCTGGGTCTGCTGAGGTTGTTAATATGCAACCACCTGACAGATTATTAAAAAAAGGTATAAGTCATTTACCAACACTAGGAGACGGTAGACAGAGTGGTACTTCAGAAAGCCCTTCAATACTTCATGTTTCTCCAGAGTCAGCAGTTGGTGGAGATCTGGGAATTGTAAAAACTGGCGATAAAATGACTATAGACTTAAATAAAAGGAGGGTTGATTTATTAATTTCTAAATCAGAATTTAAAAAAAGGAGAAAAAATAAAAAGTTATTTAAAGCAAATAACCAAACTCCTTGGCAAGAGATTTTCAGAAACACAGTGGGACAGCTTGAAGATGGAGCATGTATTAATTCTCGAGGCAGGTATTTAGATGTATCGCATACCAAAGGGTTACCAAGAGACTCTCACTAATATATGCCAAAAATATTAGTTTCTAGAAAAATTTCTGATTTAGCAGAGGAAAAACTTAAAAAAGAATTTGACGTAAAGCTTAATCTTAAAGATGAGCCTATTCCAGAAAGTGAATTGATAAAAATTATAAACGAATATGATGGAATGATTTCAACAGGTTTTGATAAAATTGGTATAAACTTTTTCAATAATTTAAATGGAAAATTAAAAATCGTAGCTCAAGTCGGTGTTGGCTATGATAATATTTCTATTAAAGCTGCAGAACAAAAAAAAATTAAAGTAACAAACACTCCAAATGTTCTTAATGAAGCAGTTGCAGAAACAACTATTCTTTTGATATTGGCAGCATCAAGAAGAGTTGGAGAAGCTTATAATTTAGTTAGGTCAGACAATTGGAAAAATCAAAAACCAGATCTTACTAAATTTATGATAGGTAATTCTGTAACTGGTAAAACTCTTGGAATTATTGGGATGGGAAGAATAGGTCGTATCGCTGCAAAAAGTGCTAAAGCATTTGGAATGAAAATTATTTATTATAACAGAAACAAACTATCAGAAGACTTAGAGGATGGGGCTAGATATTATTCAGATTTAAATTCTATGTTACCTGAGTGCGACTTTGTGAGTATACACACACCAGCCACACCAGAGACAAAGCATATTTTAAACGCCTCAACAATAAGTTTATTACCTAGACATTCTGTGGTTATTAATACTTCAAGAGGATCAACTATTGATGATGATGCTTTAATTGATGCTCTAGAAAATAAAAAAATTTATGCAGCTGGTCTTGATGTTTTTAATAATGAGCCAAATTTAGATAAAAGATATACAAAGTTAGATAATTGTTTTGTCTTACCTCATATTGGAAGCGCAACTCATGAAACGAGGTTAGCAATGAGCATGATGGCTGTGGATAACATTTATTGTTTCTTTAACAATAAACCCTTAATTTCTGAAGTAATTTAACGCAACTAAAAGTTGTAAGTTTATAATTTATATATAATTTCTATATATAAACTTAGCCACCAATTGTTGAAAACTAATTTCATTTGTGTTTTAATTTATTAAATAAACATAAACGAGAGGAAGATAATGTTTAAATTAATATCAAAAACTATAGCTGCTGTAGCTATTGTTTCAGTTGCTTTATTTGGCTCTGCAAATGCAAAGACTTTAAAGATTGAAACACACTTTACAGCTAGTTCACCAAATGGTGAAGTCGCTGCTCAATTTGCTAAAAACGTAGAAATGTTTTCTGGTGGAAGCTTAAAAGTAGAAATGTTCTACTCATCTTCTGTAACAGGAAAATCTGCTGAGGTATTTAACTCTGCTCAAACTGGAATTATCGACTGTGATATGACTGGTGCTGGTTACCAAACTGGTAAAAATGCAGCGTTTCAATTCGCAGGTGATGTAATGGGTGGATATGATAACCCATATCAACAATATGACTTCTTAAAGTTCCCTGGAGCTCAAGAAGCTGTAGATGCACTTTATAATAAATATGGAATGACTTTAATTGGTTGGTGGATACCAGGACATGAGTCTTTAATTTCTAGTAAACCAATTCCAGATGTTGCATCTATCAAAGACTTCAAATTTAGATCACCTCCAGGGATGGAAAGTATGATCTTTACAGCATTAGGTGCTAAACCAATAGTAATGGACTTTGGTGAAGTTCCAACTGCATTACAAACAGGTCTTATTGATGGTGCTGACTATTCATCTTTAGCAACTAACTATGCAGGTGGACACTATGAGCAAAATAAATATGCTACATATCCAGGTTTCCACTCAATGCCAGCTGACCATTTAGCTTGTAATTCTAAAGTATGGAATAAGTTAAAACCGCACGAAAAAGGTGCAATGAAAGCAGCTATTGAAATTTGTGGAAGAACTATCACAAGTCTAGTTGAGAGAAAGAACGCAGAGGCTGTAAAAGCTTTGAAAGAAATGGGTGTTACTCTTCATGACTGGTCTAAAGCGGATAGAGCTAAATTCAGACAAGCTGCTCTTGGTGCTTGGGAAGAGTGGAGAAAAAAATCTCCTGAAGCAAATGCTCTTATAGATATACATACAGCTTACATGAAAGCTAACGGTATCCTATAATTAAAAGCACATTAAAATCCTGAAGGGCCTGAAAAGGCCCTTCTTATTAATTTAAAATTTTAGCTTATGCTTGACAAACAATTACAAGAACAAAATGAAAAAGTTGCAAGCAAAGATGATTTTCCAATAAATTGGATTGATAGAACATCTTTATTTTTAAGTCACACAATTAAATATTTGATACCCATAATCGTACTTGTGATGATGTATGAAATTTTTATGAGGTATGTAGTTTTTAAACCAACCTTGTGGGCTAATGAACTATGTTTATGGTTAGCTGGTGTTTGTTATTTAGTTGGCGGTATATATGCAACAAGATTAAGAAGCCATATTAGAATAGTATTATTATATGATTGGGTGAGTAGACCAACTCAGAGAATTTTTGACGTAATTAGCACACTAGTTATTGTGCTTTTTGCTGCTGCTGTAATCTATGGAGGTATGGAAGATGCAGTTAGATCATTTGTAAATTGGGAGAGATTTGCAACATATTGGGATCCACCTATTCCTGCTACCATGAAACCTCTTACACTTATATGTGTATTTCTTATTGCCGTTCAATCTGTAAACAATTTAATTATTGATTGGAGAAATCCTAAAGAAAAACAATACGACCCTTCTAAAGAGTTAAAATAAAATGGAAATAGGATCACTCTCATTAATACTTATAGTTGGTTTGTTAATTCTTATATCTATTGGAGTTCCAATGGGTTTTGCCTCTGGTTTTATGGGGGCAGTGCTAGTCTTTCTTTATATTGGAGAACACGCATTAGGTATTTTACTCTCAAGATATTATTCTTTAGTTGTTACTTATTCCTTTTTATCAGTACCTTTATTTATATTTATGGCCTCCTTGCTTGAACGCTCAAACATAGCAAGAGATTTATATGATGCTTTGAATGCGTGGTTAAGAAAAACGAGAGGTGGGGTAGGTGTTGTTACTGCAATCATGGCAACAATTATGGCTGCGATGAGTGGAATTATTGGAGGAGAAATAGTTCTATTAGGATTGATTGCACTACCTCAAATGTTGAGATTAAAATATGATCAAGATATGTCCATTGGAATTATTTGTGCGTCGGGATCTTTAGGCACAATGATACCTCCATCTATTGTTTTAATCATTTATGGATTAACAACAGAAACATCAATTACAATGTTATTTCAAGAAGCAATAGTTCCAGGTTTAATGATTTCAGGTTTAATCATTACTTACATTTTAATTAGAACAAGACTACAACCACATCTGGCACCATTAAGTGATGAAGCACCTTTAACTTTAAAAGAAAAAATGTCATATCTTCCAGGTCTTCTACCACCAATAGGAATAGTGATAATTGTTTTAGGTTCAATTTATTCAGGTATAACTGGTATTACTGAAGCAGCTGGAATGGGTGTTGTTGCTACATTAATCATAATTTTTGCTAGAAAAGAATTAACATGGTTTTTATTTAAAGATGCATTAACTAGAACATTTAAAGCGTCAGGAACCATTTTAACTATTACTTTTGGTGCAACAGTTTTAGCAGGCGCCTATTCTCTTGCTGGAGGACCAAAATATGTTGCAGAGACTATCTTAGCTTATGATTTAAAACCAATGTATCTAATTTTTATGATGCAAATAATGTTTTT
>CABYOP010000029.1 GCA_902520645.1 uncultured Pelagibacteraceae bacterium
CATATTTTTTATTTTCTCTGAAATTTCATTAAAAATCTGAGATCCATTTACTTGCTTTTTATTCTTTTTTCCCTCAATCATGGTCGGCATCTCGACCACATCCTTTATTGCTCCATCTTGAAAGAAACAAATTGACCCTGATATTCCTGGATCAATCCCTATTATTAGCATCAATTAACCTCTAAATTTACATTTGAAAAAACATTTTGTACATCGTCATCATCTTCTAAGCTATCTAAAAATTCTGTTACCTCATTTTTTTTTTCATTATCAATATCTACATTATTTAGAGGTATCCATTCGATCTCTGTTGAAATAAAATTAGCTATTATTTTTTCTAAATTTTTTTTAACATTATAAATCTCACTAATAGGACAATGAATTTCATGAAAATCACTATGAGATATGCATTCATCAGCTCCAGCATCAATTGCTAATTCCAAAATATTGTCCTCAGAGATTTCTTTTTTATCAATCTTAATGACTCCCAATTGTTTAAAATTATGAGAAGCGGATCCCTGAGTTCCTAAACTACCTCCATTTTTTTGAAAAATTGTTCTTATGTTAGAGGCTGTTCTATTTTTATTATCTGTTAACGTCTCCACTATAACAGCAATTTTATCAGGCCCAAATCCCTCATATCTTAAATTCTCAAAATTAGATCCATTTGTTGCAGAAGATTTATCAATTGCTCTCTCAATATTGTCCTTTGGCATATTGGCAGATCTGGCTGCTTGAATAGCGGATCTCAATCTAGGATTCATTGCAGGATCTTTATCACCAAGTTTTGCAGCAACTGTAATTTCTTTTGATAATTTTGAAAAAATTTTTGAACGCTGTTTATCTGCTTTACCTTTTTTATGCTTTATTCCAGCCCAGTGAGAGTGTCCTGCCATAAATTTTTATTTAATTTTTGAAAAAATTTCCATAAATATAGCTCTGAATGTTATTTGCTAAGCCAGTTTCTATATTACATTCAACCATAACACCACTTAAAGTAGCATCACCAATAGCTGGAAAATGTTTAGTGGAGTTTTTTTTTAAAAATCTATTTAATGAATTTTCTTTATTCATGCCAATGACTGAATCATAGTCGCCACACATACCAGCATCTGTTTGATATCCTGTACCATTATTTAAAATTCTTGCATCATTGGTTGGAATGTGGGTATGAGTTCCAACTACAAGTGTAGCTTTGCCATCAAAAAAATGACCAATCGCATTTTTTTCACTTGTAATCTCACCATGAAAATCAACAACAAGTATGTCATAATCTTCTGTTAATGTATTCTCATTTAAGAATTTCTTTGAAGCTTGAAAAACATCCTCACACTTTTTCATAAACACATTTCCCATCAAATTCAAAACACCAATTTTTATATTGTCATTTGTTTTATAAATATTAAATCCTTTTCCTGGTGCGGGTTCAAAAAGATTTTTAGGGCGTAATAATCTTTCTTCTCTCTCAATATACTCCATAATTTCTTTTTGGTCCCAAACATGGTTTCCTGTTGTGATAACATTTACTCCACAATTAAAAAAATCTTTACATATTTCCTTCGTTAGTCCCACGCCTTGAGAAGCAGCATTTTCGCCATTAACAATTACAAAATCGATATTTTTTGATTTAATTTCACTTAAGAGATTGTTAGTTAACTTTGAACAACCAGCGATACCTACTACATCACCCAAAAATAATATTTTCATTAAATAATTTCTTTCTCAGTTATGATTATATCTAATTTTTTATCATGTTTGTTAACTGGAATGGTTTTTAATTTTTGAAAAGAAAAAGCAAGACCAACTTTTACTACTTTTTTAATCTTTGATATCTTTTGAATGTAACGATCATAAAAACCACCTCCATAGCCTAATCTATTTAATTTTTTATCAAATGCCACTAAAGGAACAAATAAGATATCAGGGTAAACTATATTGGTGGTCACTGGTTCTGGGATGCCATATATATTTATTAGCAAAGGATCATTTTTATACCATTTATAAAATTCCATTTGGCTTTTTTTTTTAATTTTTGGGAGTGAAATTGTGGAACCTCTTTCAAAAAAATAATTTAAAATTTCTAAATCATTAATCTCATAGTTTGATGGATAGTATCCACCTATAATTTTCAAATTATAATTTTTTTTTTTAAGATATGAGTAAATATAGCTTGGATTTATATTAATTGATTGTTTTGACTTACTTTTTCTTAATTTTAATACTTTATCTCTCAACTTTGATTTAATCACAAATTTATTTGGATAGATTATCTATTTTTGCCTTTTTGACAAAATTTGATATTTGGTCGGCTGCTTCACCAATTAACTGCTCATATTTTTTTTGATTACTTTCAATCTCAATTTTAAAATCTTCATGATTTAAATTGAGTTTTTTTATCTCATCCTCTTTCTTATCTCGATATTCATAAATTAAAGATTTAAGTTCTTTAAATTTATTTGACAAATCTTTGAATTCATTTTTTCTTTGCTCGACCTTCTTTTTAGTCTCATAATACTCATCCATTATTTTCACTGCTGTAATTAATAGAAGTTTATTTTCACCTAGATTGCCTAAATCATTTTTTAAATTATTAAACTTTTGACTAATTTGGATTAGTAATTCCTCTAAATGTTCTTCTTGTCCATCCTCACAGGACAATATGAATTCTTTATTATTAAATTTTACAGTTACATTTCCCATTTATCAATCTCTTCCAATAAAGTATCTGTTTCTTGATTTAATTCATCAATTTTTTCAGAAAATTCGATTTGTTTTCTTTCTTCTTGTTTTTCTTTATTTTTAATTTCCTCTAATTTCTTCGATAGCGAGCCATGCTCCTCTAGTAGTTCTTTATATCTAATTTCTAACTCATTTTTTTCAATTTCTAATTGATTTTTTTGCTTATTTAAATTTTCAATATTATTTTGTAATTTTGGATTGGTTAGGTCTAAATTTTTTAATTCATCTAAAACTGAAATTAATTTTTTTTCTTTTTCGTTTATAGAATTCATATATATAGATATAGTATTAAATAGATTCTTCTTAGTCTAGTCAGGATAATTTTGAATAAACTACATAATGATTTAGCAAATTGCATCAGATTTTTATCAATAGATGCGGTTCAAAAAGCTAATTCTGGACACCCAGGTATGCCAATGGGTATGGCAGATGTTGTAACAGTACTTTTTAAGAATTTTTTAAGATTTAATCCTAAAAATCCAGATTGGATGAATAGAGATAGATTCGTTTTATCTGCAGGTCATGGATCAATGCTTTTATACTCTTTACTGTTTTTAACTGGATATAAGAGTATTTCATTAAATAGCATAAAAAATTTCAGACAGCTAAACTCAATATGTGCCGGTCATCCTGAGTACCATCCAAATTCAGGTATCGAAACAACAACAGGACCTCTTGGACAAGGAATAGCAAATGCAGTGGGATTTGCAATCGCAGAGGAAATTTTAAAAAAAAAATTAGGAAATAATTTAATTAATCACAAAACTTATGTTTTGGCTGGAGATGGCTGTTTAATGGAAGGAATAAGTCATGAGGCAATGAGTTTAGCGGGACATTTGAAGCTTAAAAATTTAGTAATGCTTTTTGATAACAATTCAATTTCAATTGACGGTCCAACTGATCTTGCTGTTTCAGATAATTTTAAAAAAAGATTTGAGGGTTATGGTTGGAATTATATTTTAATAAATGGACATAATGAAAAAGAAATATTTAAAGCATTAAAAAATGTTCAAAAAGCAAAAAAACCAACTGTTATTTCATGTAAAACAAAAATTGGATATGGCTCACCAAATAAATCGGGTAAAGCATCCTCCCATGGAAGTCCCCTAGGTTTAGAGGAGATTGGACTTGTTAGAAAAGCTCTAAATTGGAACAATAAACCTTTTAATATTCCAAATAAATTTTTGAAAGAGTGGAGAAAAATTGGTCGAAGATGTGAAAATCATGAAAAAAAATGGATTAAGATATTTAATAAAAACAAAACAAAATTTAAAAATATAAAAAAAAATAATTTGATAAGTATTTTAAAAAGAGAAAAAAGAAATGCGATTTTGGAGCCTAAAAGTTTGGCTACAAGAAAATGTTCTGAGATGACACTCAAAGCATTAACAAAACAAAATCATAACTTAATTGGTGGTTCTGCTGATTTAGCAGGATCTAACAACACAAAAACAAAACATCAAAAAATAATTAAGCCTGGAGATTTTAGTGGAGATTATATTCACTACGGAGTAAGAGAGCATGGAATGAGTGGAATAATGAATGGTATTGCACTCTACGGAAATTTAATTCCATATGGTGGAACTTTTTTAATTTTTTCTGATTATTGTAAACCTTCAATTAGGTTATCTGCGTTGATGCAAAAAAGAGTAATATATGTAATGACGCATGACTCAATAGGACTTGGAGAGGATGGGCCAACCCATCAGCCAATTGAGCAGCTATCAGGTTTACGATCAATTCCAAATTTAAATGTTTTCAGGCCAGCAGATAGAGTTGAAACAATTGAATGTTGGGAACATGCTTTAAAAAGTTCTAAAACACCAAGTATTTTATCTTTAACAAGACAAGGCCTAAATCCCATAAGAAAATCATTTACAAATATAAATAAATGTTCCTTGGGAGCCTATGAAGTTTTGAGGACTAATAATAAAATTAATTTAACAATATTTGCAAGCGGTTCAGAGGTTAATTTGGCAATCGAAACTAGTCATAAATTAGCCAAAGATAAAATATACTGTAAAGTTATCTCAATGCCTTCCATGGAGCTTTTCGATCTACAATCAAAATTATATAAAAATAAAATTTTAAACGAAACTAAATTTAAAATTTCAATAGAAGCTGGATCAAGTGTTTGTTGGAAAAAATATGTAGGGAGTTCAGGTCTAACATTTGGAATTAATGAATTTGGCAAGAGTGCACCCTACAAAGATATTTTTAAACACTTTGGACTAACCGTTTCAAATATTGCCAGTAAAACCAAAAAAATGATAGGAAATTAAATATGACAATCAAAATTGGAATTAATGGAATGGGTAGAATTGGTCGTATGATTGTCAGATCAATTTTTGAAAGTCGAAATAAAAATTTAAAGGTTCAGCATATTAATAACAGATCAAATTCAGAAGCTACAGGTAAATTAATTAGATACGATTCTATCCATGGAAAATTTGATGCTGATATTAAATTTGACAAAAATAATTTAATAATAAATAAACAAAAAATTTCATTTTCTCAAGAGCCTAAGATCGAAAAAATTAATTGGAAAAAGTATGATGTTGACTATGTTTTAGAGTGTACAGGTAAATTTAACTCAAGAGAAAAACTTGAAGCTCATATTAAAAATGGTGCAAAAAAAGTGATTGTATCCGCGCCATGCAAAAATGCAGACAAAACAATAGTTTTTGGTGTTAACGAAAACACCTTATCTAAAAAAGATAAAATAATCTCAGCTGCCTCATGTACTACGAATTGTTTAGCGCCAGTCGTAGATGTCATTCACAAAAAATTTGAAATTGAAAAAGGTTTTATGACTACGATTCATTCATTTACAAGTGACCAAAGAATTTTGGACAATTCTCATAAAGATCCAAGAAGAGCTCGATCTGCAAGCCAGTCGATTGTTCCTACATCAACTGGAGCATCAAAAGCAATAGGTGAAATAATTCCAAGTTTGAAAGGAAAATTAGAAGGTGTGGCGATGAGAGTACCTACACCAAATGTTTCTCTTGTAGAATTAGTTTTTTGTACGAAAAAAGAAATTAATATAAAAAATATAAATAATGAATTTGAATTAGCTTCAAAAAGAGAATTAAAAAGGATTTTAGAAGTTACGTATGAAAAATTAGTTTCTGTTGATTTCAATCATCATTCAGCCTCTGCAATCGTTGATGCGTCTTTAACAAGTGTGGTTGGAGCAAATATGGGTAAAATTTCAGCTTGGTATGACAACGAATGGGGTTTTTCTAACAGAATGTGCGATATAGCTGAAAATTTGCATAAAATCTCTTAATGAGAAGTATTAAAAACGAAACAAATCTTTGTGATAAAAAAATATTACTAAGATTAGATTTAAATGTCCCTATAGTTAAAGGAAAAATAAGCGACACAACTAGAATAGATAAAATTCTACCTACTTTAAAATTTCTTAATAAAGAAAAAGCTAAAATTATTATTTTATCACATGTAGGTAGGCCAAGAGGTAAGGCTTTAAAAGAACTTTCATTAAAACCAATTTGTGAAAATTTAGAGGAACAATTAGGTTTAAATGTGAAATTAATTAAACAAAATATAAATGAAATTAAAAATAAGGATTTCTTCGATAATTTTGATGAGGAAATCTTAATGTTAGAAAATATTAGGTTTTATGCAGAGGAAGAAAAAAATGATAATAAGTTTGCAGAGCACCTGGCAAGTTTTGGTGATATTTATGTTAATGATGCTTTCTCTTGCTCTCATCGTTCGCATGCTTCAATAGTTGAAATTTCTAAATTCCTGCCTTCATTTTCTGGATTACAAATAGATTTAGAAATTGATGCCCTTACTAAAATTACCTCTGAAATTACGAAACCAATATCCTGTATAATTGGAGGATCTAAAATTTCGACCAAAATTAATATTATAAAAAATCTAATACCTAAATTTGATAATATTATTATTGTTGGAGCTATGGCTAATAATTTTATTGAGTACTTTGGTCACAATATTGGGAAGTCTATTAAAGAAAAAAATTGTGATCTTATTGTTAAAGAAATTATTTCGCTTTCGAAAAAAGAAAAATGTGAAATAATTTATCCAGAAGATGTGATTGTATCTAAAGACTTAAATGGATCATGCAAAAAAAGAAAATTAAATGAAATTTTAAACGATGAAATGATTTTAGACATTGGCCCGAAAACTATTGATAAAATAACAAATATTATTAATTCTAGTAAGACCATATTATGGAATGGACCTGCTGGATATTTTGAAAACCCTAACTTTGCGAACGGCAGCATTGAAATAGCAAAAACAATAATTAAAAATAATAAATTAAACAAAATTTTTTCAGTT
>CABYOP010000030.1 GCA_902520645.1 uncultured Pelagibacteraceae bacterium
TGGTAACCTTAAAGCTGTGATAGTTCCGGCAGTTGCCCTACCAGTTAGTTTAATAGGATCATTCTTAGGATTATACTTGTTCGACCTCTCAATTAATATTTTTGTATTACTAAGTTTTATTTTAGCAATAGGTATAATAACAGATGACTCAGTTATAATGACTGATGCTATCTATACTAGAATTGAGAATGGTGAAACTCCACTTGTTGCAGCATATAAGGGTTCTAAACAAATTACTTTTGCAATTATTGCAACAACTTTAATTTTGGTTGCAGTCTTTTTACCTCTAATTTTTATAAAAGGTATTTCTGGAACTTTATTTAAAGAAACTGCGATCGCTCTGTCATTCTCCATAGTAGTTTCTTCTTTTGTTGCTTTAACATTATCCCCAATGCTGGGAAGTAAATTTTTAAATAAAAAAGAAAAAATTAATTTTTTTGTAAAAAAATTTAATAATGGATTTAAATCTTTTACCAGCTTTTATATTGATACTTTAAAATATTGGATAAATAAGCAAAAAACTATTTCTGCATTTATAATTTTAGTAATTGCAGCTTCTGCATTTTTGTTCGATTTTTCTAAAAAAGAATTAATTCCAACTGAGGATAGGGGCGTTTATTTGATAATTGGATCTACTGATGAAGGCAGCTCATTTGAATACACCCAAGAAAAAGCTCAAATTATTGAGAATAGAATAATTAAATTACTACAAGCAAAAGATAGTCCATACGAGAGAGTTATCATGAGAGTTCCAGGATTTGGTAAGTCTGCAACAACTTATAATACATTTATAATTATTGCCTTATTAGATGAATGGAAAAATAGAGAAAAAAGTAGTCAAACAGTATTAAGAGAAGCTATTGGACAAGTTGTTTCCGTTCCAGAAACTTTTGCTTTTCCAATATCTCCTCAAGCAATTAGAGTTTCAAGTTATAACAAGCCAGTTCAAATGGTAATCTATGGAACAAGCTACGAAGAGCTTGAAGAAATACAAAAAAATGTTTTGCGTGAATTAAGAAAAAATAGAAACATGTCTCGAATAGAAAGTGACTACACAAAAAATAAACCTGAAGTTAAACTAATAACTAATAAAAATAGAGCCAACGATTTAGGAGTATCTACAGAAAATATTGGAAGAACTTTAGAAACATTATATGGAGGCAAAAGAGTTACCACTTTCAGTAAAGAAGGAAGAGAATATCCAATTATTTTGCAACAATACCTCGCAGATAGACGAGATAAAGACGGTTTATCAAAAATTTTTGTTAGATCAGAGACTACGGGAGAGCTAGTCTCAGTTACAAGTCTAGTAGAATTCAAAGAAAAAGGCACAGCAGAAGTACTTCCCCGATATAATCGACAAAGAGCAGTTACAATTTCTGCGGCCCTTTCAGAAGATTATACATTATCAGAGGCTATAAATTATTTAGAGTCTGTAATGATAAAAGTTGCCCCTGAAAATCAAATTACCTGGAAAGGGAAATCTGAAGAATTAAAAGAAACAACTAATGAAATATATTTAATCTTTGCTTTAGCATTGATCACAGCATATTTAGTTATGGCCGCAACATTTAATTCTTTTATTCATCCCTTTATAATTATTTTAACAGTTCCTCTCGCAGTCTTTGGTGGACTAGTTTTTATTTTATTTTTAAATAGTTCGATAAATATTTTTTCTCAGATTGCATTAATTATACTGATTGGTATCTCGACGAAAAATAGTATTTTAATAGTAGACTATACAAATCAGATTCGAACAACCGGTGTTAAACTACAAGATGCAATTCTTAAGGCATGTCAGCTAAGAATAAGACCAATTATCATGACATCATTGAGTACAATGATTGCAATGTTACCTTTAGTAATTGGAAACATTGGGCCAGGTGCGGGTGAAGGATCTAGGTTGGCTGTTGGAGGAACTATTCTTGGAGGAATGGTTATTTCAACTTTCTTTACGCTATACGTGACACCTACAATGTACTTAGCATTAGCAAAAAATACAAAACGTATTGATGCAGTAGATATAGAACTTAACAAACAATTAAATTAAAAAACAATATATTTATTAGTTGATAAAGATTTCTTACAATCAGATAATTGCTTCTTGTAAATATTAGCTTGATCCTCCACTCTCTTTGCTAAATTAATTATTTTTTTATTATTTTTATAATTTTTATAATTTCCCCACCCCTCATGGTAAGCAATGTACTGTTTGAAAGCATCTTTTTTTGAGACTTTTAAAATTTTTTCAGTTTTAGTTGTATACCAACCAATAAAATCAACACTATCTTTAAATCTTGTTCTAGTTGCAAATTTATTACCTGTTTCAGTTTTATACTGCTTCCAAGTTCCCTTTACTGCTTGAGAATAGCCAAATGAACTAGAGGGTCTTTTATAGGGAACTATTTTAAAAAGTTTTTGTCTCGGTGGTTTGGCAAGCCAATCAAAACCTGACTCCATTTTAATAATTGCTAGCTGTAAATAGATAGGTGTCCCCCATTTTTGTTCAGATTTTTTTGCATGTTTGTACCATAAATATCTTTCGTCAAATATTGAACAACTATTAGATGTGTTTGAAGGAATTGAAGAACATGCACTAATTAAAAAAAAGAATATTAAAAAACAATTAATTTTTAGCATTTTCATATTTTTCAAATATATTAAAAACTATTATTACAATAATTACGCCGGCTAAATTTCCAAATAAATCTGAATATTCAAAACTCCTATCAGGAATAAAATTATGAAATAATTCTAGAAAAATAGAGATTGCTATCAGATACACACTTAAATATTTAAGTTTTTTTGAATTTTTAAAAGTTAAAAAACCAATTATAGATAAGACTCCAAAAGCATACAGATGATTTGATGAAATTATATAATCACGGGTAATTTGAGGTTGCAGTTTACAATCATCATATAAATAACATCCAATTAAACTACCTGGGAATAAATATAATAATATTAATATAAAATTACATAAGTAAAAAATAATTTTATATTTTGAAAAAAAATTAAACATGAATAGTATAGTTTTATTTATCAAATTATCTTAAAATATAAACAAATGAGTTATTTAATACTTGTAAGACATGGTCAAAGTACGTGGAATCTTGAAAATAGATTTACTGGATGGGTAGATGTTGACTTAAATGAAAATGGAAAAGCTCAAGCAAATAAAGCTGGTGAACTCATCAAAGAGAAACAAATTAATATTGATCTATATTATTCATCATTTCAATTAAGAGCTAAAAATACCATGAAAATTATCCAAGGAAAATTAAATGATTATAAAAATTCTAAATCAGCTTGGCAACTCAACGAAAGACACTATGGATCTCTTACAGGTTTAAATAAAGATGAAATGAAACAAAAGCTTGGGGAAGATAAAGTTCATCAATTTAGACGATCCTGGGATTTAAGACCTGATCCACTAGACAAAAGTAGCTCTTATCATCCATTAAATATAGATACGTATAAAGATATACCTGTTGACAAAGTTCCAGATACTGAATCTTTAAAAGATACTTATGAAAGAGTTATTAAATTTTATATTGAAGAGATTGAGACTAATTTCAAAAATAAAAATATTTTGATTTCTGCACATGGAAATTCTATAAGGGCTCTCTGTAAATATCTTTTTAATTTAGACAATAATGAAATTTCAAAATTAGAAATACCAACTGGTAATCCTTTGCTGATAAAATTTGATAGTGACAATAAGATATTGAATTGTGAGTATCTTGACACTGAAAGAGCTAAAGATCTTTTAGTTTATTAAAAATATTTAAATCTGTTAAATGATAAAATTTTTGTTTGCTTTCAAATCCATATAATTTTTTTTCATCTATTAATTTGTTCCAAGTATTTAAAATGGAGAATTTACTTATGGTTTGATTTTTAAAAATTTTTTTATTTAGAATTTGGCAGCCAATATATATAAAATCTAAGTTATTTTTTTTCGTGATTAGATTATTTGAAAGATTAAAATCTCCTGTTAAACTTTGATCGAAGCTTAAGTTTTTATTTACCAATAGGAGTATATGTTCTAATTTTTTTGAAAAATAAATTTCCTCCATTTTTATAATTTCATCTCGATATTTATTTGACCAAATTGTATCAGGATTCAAAACGATAAAATCATCTTCGCTTGTATGACTAATCATATTAAGGATACCACCTCCAGTATCTAGAATACTTTCACCATCCTCAACAATATGAATATCTAAATTAAAATTTTTATTTTTAATAAAATTTAAAAAATGTTCTTTTAGATGGAAAGTATTAATGTAAATTTTGTTAATACCCATCTCTTTAATAAAGTTAATACTTTTCTCAAGCATAGTGACTTCTTTTATTTTAATCAAAGGTTTGGGTTTCGTTAAAGTAATTGGATTTAGACGCTTTCCAAAACCAGCACATAAAATTAAAGCAGTATTTATTTTCACAATTTATTTAACAAATTTAGGTAAATAGTTTTTTAGTATTAATTTTAAATTAACAAATTCACTATTTTTTTTCATCCTATAGTTAATCATTTCCCAAGCATAAGGTATCATTTTTATGTATTTTTTTTTATTATCTCTTACTGCTAAACGCATAAAAATTCCTATTATCTTTAAATTTCTTAAAACAGATAAAATTTCAAAGTCATTTGCAAATTTATTAATTTCAGTTTTTTTTAATTTCTTAAAGTAATTATTTAAAATTTTATTTTTAAGTTTATTGGATGTTTTAAATCTAACGTCGTCTATAAGTGAAGCTAGATCATAAGCTTTATTGCCAATTAACGCATCTTGGCTATCAATCACTGCAATACTATTTTTTACATACATTAAATTTGATACATGAAAATCTCTGTGAACAAAAGTATCATTTTTTAAATTCAATTTTGATAACAACCTTTTCACTTCATTTGCATATTTTTTTTTAAAATTTCTAATTTTGAATTTGTTTATTTTTCTAGGTGCATACCATTCAGAAAACAATTTTGCTTCATTCGATAATATTTTGTTATCATACCTCTTTACTTTATATTTTTGACTATTGAGATTTATGACCTCATTATCTTTAATTAACTGTAATCTTCTCAGGGTTTTTAAAATTTTTCTAAAAATTAGTTCTTTATTAATTTTATTATTTTTTAAGACTTTGTACAAAGTATTATCTCCAAAATCTTCAACCTCAATATAGTTATTTTTGTAATTTTGATCTAACAACTTTGGTGCCAAAATTTTATTTTTATTTAAAATTTTATTAACAGCATCATAGATCAAAAGATTTTTAACCTTTTCTTTTTTAGCATAAACCACGATTGAATGATTATTCTTATTTCTATAAAATTTGCGAAACGAAGCATCGCCTTTAATTTCCTTTAATTCTTCAAAATTAAGCATTTTTTTTAAAATAAATTTAAACCTTTTATCTGAACTGTTCTATTTTTTAGTTCATTTTCGTATTTAAAAAATAAATCTATTTTTTTTAATTTATTAGTATCTTTGAGTAATTGAGGCCACTCGACTAATGTAATTATTTTTTCACTGTTTTCAAAAATATCAAGATCTTTAATTTCTGAACTATTTTTTATTCTAAACAAATCGTAATGTTTAATCATAAAATGATTAGTTTCGTACTCATTCAGTAAAGTAAATGTGGGACTAGTAACCTCTGTAAGTTTTAGTTTCTCATCAGTCTGAAATTTATTAATAAAATATTTTACAAAAGTTGTCTTTCCTACCCCCATCTCACCGTGCAAAAAAGCATATTCACCACCCTTGAAATATGAAGTTAATTTTTCTGCTAATTCTCTTGTAGACTTCTCTGAAGTGATATCTGTTTTGCTATCTTTAATAGCGGTAGGCATCTGGTTTAAAAGGACCTTCTGTTCCCACACTTATATAATCTGCTTGATCTTTAGATAGTTTAGTTAGTTTAGCTCCTACTTTTTTAAGGTGTAATGTAGCAACTTTTTCGTCCAAATGCTTTGGTAATACATAAACCTTATTTTCATAATTTTTGTGATTATGCCAAAGTTCTATTTGCGCTATTACCTGATTAGTAAAAGATGCACTCATAACAAAACTAGGATGTCCAGTTGCACAACCTAAATTTACCAATCTCCCCTCTGCTAGTAAAATAATTCTCTTACCACCAGGAAGTTCTATTTCGTGAACTTGAGGTTTAACTTCAGTCCACTTATAGTTTTTTAAAGCTTCAACTTGTATTTCATTATCAAAGTGACCAATGTTACATAATATTGCT
>CABYOP010000031.1 GCA_902520645.1 uncultured Pelagibacteraceae bacterium
TTAAATTTTTTAATAATATTAATTTCAGCAATATCGCAAAATATTCTAGTTTTCAATTTTAAGCCTATAAATTTTTAGTTATATCTTCTGTCATTTTTTTTGCATCAGCAAATAACATTAAGGTATTTTCTTTATAAAATAAATCATTATCAATGCCTGCATATCCAGGTGACAAACTTCTTTTCACAAATAAAACTGATTTGCATTTTTCAACATCCAAAACTGGCATTCCGTAAATAGGACTTTGAGGATCTGTTTTTGCAACAGGATTTGTTACATCATTTGCACCTATTACAAATGCAACATCTGCGTTTGCAAAATCGTTGTTTATTTCCTCTAGTTCAAAAACTTCGTCATATGGTACATTTGCTTCAGCCAATAAAACATTCATGTGTCCTGGCATTCTTCCAGCAACAGGATGAATTGCATATGATACTTTGATATCATTTTTTTTTAGTGTATCCACCATTTCTCTTAATGCATGTTGTGCTTGAGCCACCGCCATTCCATAGCCAGGAACAATAATTACCGATGATGCATTTTTCATTAAAAAAGCTGCATCATCTGCATTGCCACTTTTAACTGGTTTTTGTTCTTTATGTTGATTCCCTTTAGATTGTTCAGTTGCTCCAAAACCTCCTAATATAACATTAAAAAATGACCTATTCATTCCCTTACACATTATGTAAGATAAAATTGCACCAGAAGATCCAACTAATGCACCTGTAATAATTAAAGCAGTATTTTCTAACGTAAAACCAATCCCTGCAGCTGCCCAACCCGAATATGAGTTCAACATTGAAATAACAACTGGCATGTCCGCACCACCAATTGGTATAATAATTAAAAATCCTATTAAAAAAGAGACTGCAATTAAAACCCAAAATAAATTAGATGATTGGGTTGAACATAAATAAAAAGTTAAAACGACAATCGAAATTAATATAACCGCATTTAATAGATGTTGTCCTTTGAATGTAATGGGTGCACCTGACATTATTCCTTGAAGTTTTAAAAAGGCTATAACTGAACCAGAAAAAGTTATTGCTCCAACTGCAGCTCCTATTGCCATCTCTATTAAACTTGCGAGTTTAATATTTCCTGGGGTTCCTAATCCAAAAGCTTCAGGATTAATAAAAGCTGATATTGCAACAAACACGGCAGCTAATCCTACTAAACTATGAAAACCAGCAACCAACTCTGGCATTGCTGTCATAGGAATTCTGTAAGCAATAAAAGCACCTATGCTTCCACCTATCGCAAGAAATATTAGAACATAAATAAAGCCAGCTGTAAAATTACCTACAGAAAGAAACGTAACTGTTACAGCAATCACCATTCCAATTATTCCAAACAAATTTCCTTGTCTTGAAGTTTCTGGCGAAGATAATCCTCTTAGAGCTAAAATAAATAACACCCCTGAAACAAGATATAAAATTGCTGAAAGATTTGCAGACATTTACTCTTTTTCCTTTTTCTTTTTTTTATACATAGCTAACATCCGTTGAGTAACTAAAAAACCACCAAAAATGTTAACTGCAGCTAGAACAATAGCTAAAAATCCAAAAATACTAGACGACGAAAAAATCGTTCCATCACCCGCAGATAAAGCAGCAATTATTGCACCTACAATTATTACCGACGAGATTGCATTTGTAACAGACATCAAAGGTGTATGAAGTGAGGGTGTTACACTCCACACTACATAATATCCTATAAATATGGATAAAATAAAAATACTTAATCTAAATATAAAAGGGTCAATTTCCATAATTTTATTTTATTAATGTTTTTTCAATTATTTCATCTTCTAAATTAATATTTAATTTATTATTTTCTTTATCATATAAGTTAGAAATAAAATTAAATACATTTTTTGCATATAAATTTGAAGCTGATACAGGTAATTTATTCAAAATATTTGCTTCTCCTAAAATTTTAACACCATTTTTTTCAATAACTTTATTCATTTCTGTAAAAGCAGTATTGCCACCTTGAATTGCAGCAAGATCATAAATCACAGAGCCTGCCTGCAAATTTTTAAACATTTCTTCTTTAATAATTTTGGGCGCTTCTCGACCTGGAATTAAAGCAGTACAAATAATAATGTCTATCTTTCTTAAAGTCTCTGATAGTAATTCTTCTTGTTTTTTTTTAAAATCATCTGAAGCTTCTTTTGCATAGCCACCCTCAGTCTCTAAATTTTCAGCACCCTCAACTGTTAAAAATTTTCCCCCTAAACTCTCTACTTGTTCTTTTGAAGCCATTCTAACATCTGTTGCAAATACAACTGCACCCATTCTTTTTGCAGTAGCAATTGCTTGTAAGCCGGCAACTCCTGCACCAACGACTAAAACTTTTGCTGCAGGTATTGTACCAGCTGCTGTCATCATCATAGGTATTGCTCTTTCGTACACTTGAAACGCCTCTATTACTGCTTTATATCCGGCAAGATTTGCTTGTGATGATAAAATATCCATTGATTGTGCTCTTGTAATTCTTGGCAGCAATTCTAATGAAAAAACAATTAATTTTATTTTTTTTTAAATTTTCTAATTTTTCTTTATTAACATTAGTATTTAATGAGCCAATTAAAGTTTGATTTTCTTTTAATGATAATAATTTTTCATCTTCAGGTAATCCTAATTGTGTAATAATATCTGCATTTTTAAGTATTTCATTTTCATTATCTAAAAGATTTACTCCTAAATTTTTATAATCTTCATCCTTAAATCCTAAATGTGTGCCATAACCATTTGTAAGAGATAATTTAAATCCTAAACTTACATATTTTTTTGCAATTTCAGGTGTTATTGCAATTCTTTTTTCAATCTTCTGGTTTTCTAAAATAGAGACTAAGTGCATTATAATTTACAGTAAAAATATCGCCATTAAAATAAGTATCAGAATAATTGCAACAGTCCCCCATAGAACAAATTTAGTAAAATTATTCCAAGTATTTTTATGGTTTTCGTTGTCCATAAAAATTATTTTTGTCTTGCTTTAAATTTAGGATTGGTTTTGTTAATAACATAAACTCTGCCTCTTCTTCTGACGAGCTTAGAGTTTAGGTCTCTTTTTTTAATCGATTTTAGTGAACTTTTTATTTTCATAAATTTTGATCTTTAATAAACGAACTTATATAATCTTTCAAACTTATTTTTCCAAATTTTCTAATTATTTTATTATTTTGAGAAAATTTAGTTAATTTAGATGCATATCTTTCTCCTTGTCTTGATTTTAAAAAAGTTATTCTTGATTTGAACATTTTTGCAACTTGAATTATTGAGTAAGATTTTTTATGGGCAATGCTGTAATGCCTACATCTATTTGTCTTCCATGCTACATAGCAAGTTTGAACTGTGTCATTTATGTGAGTAAATCTTCTGGTTTGAGTCCCTGGTTTTACTACTGTTAATGGTTTTTTTTTTTTATAACAATTCTCAAATATTCCTATGACAGTTGCCATGGGACCAGTTTGAATTTGACCTCTTCCATAAACATTATAGAAATAGATTATTTCAAATTTAAATTTAAACCATTTCTTTAAGTTATCTAATAATTCTAAATTTTTAGATTTTGTAAAAGCATATGGTGATAGGTTTTTGTCATTTCCAAGATTACCAAGAGAAGCTGAAGTTGCAGAATAAATTAGTTTAATTTTATTTTCTAAACAAAATTTAAATACTGCTTTTGAACCAATAGAGTTTGATTCATAACATTGATCAAAATTTTCAAAACTCTGATAAATTCTAGCAAATTCACCAAAGTGAAAAATGGTATCTATTTTTTTTTTATATTTTGATAAGGTTGTATTTATATTTTTAGTATTACTTTTTAAATATTTTATTCTTTTATTATCAATATGATTTTTTTTGGAACCAGAGGAATAATTATCAATACTAATTATATATTTATTCGTTCTATTTATTAAAAGATTTATTAAGTTCGAACCAACAAACCCTGCACCTCCAGTAACAATTATAAGATTTTTCATTGATGTTAAGCCTGGCAATGTCCTACTCTTCCATGTCTTAAGACAAAGTACCATTGGCGCAGAAAGGCTTGACTACCGAGTTCGGAATGGGATCGGGTATAACTCTTTCGCAATAATCACCAGGCAATGCTGAATACACAGAAATCAGTGAAAAGTAAATAACTAATTTATTTTAAAAATCTAATATTTAGTCAATAATTACTAGCTGATATTTTTCTAAGAAGGTGAATTTTTATATTTAATTTAGGTACTTAATTACAAATTTACTAAAAATTTATTCTCTCTTTTTCTATAACAAGTGGAATGTTTCGAACATGAGTTAAAGTAGTGGCAATATATTCACCTAGCAACCCGATCAAAGTCATTTGCACTGCAGAAATAAAAAAAAAGCCTATGACAACAGGTGCTATACCTAACTGGAAACTATTCCAGAATAGGATTTTGTAAATAAAAAAAACTATAGAAACTAATACAGATGCAAAACTTATAAAAAATCCTAAAAAAATCATTAACCGTAATGGCAATTTTGAATGTTTTACAAAACCCAGGAATGCAAGATCAACTAAAGTATAAAAATTATTTTTAGTTTTTCCTAGAGATCTTTTGGGCTGATGGAATCTTACAAATGTGATGTCACCCTCAATTTCTGCTACTAAGCCTCTGATATACGGTATTGGATCTTTTATATCTTTTAATAAATCTAAAACTTTTCTATCATATAGTCCTGACCCTGTCGTATTTTCGGGCAATTGAACTTCAGATGCTTTAGATAATAGTTTATAATAATATTTCCTTAAATTATAAATCAAAAAATTTTCATCAGAGTTTATTTTTTGATTCAATATAACCTTATGTCCTTTTTCCCAAAGTTGTAACAACTTAGGTATTAGATCAATCGGATCTTGAAAGTCAGACGCCATAATTATTACTGCATCACCACTTGCTTGCATTAATCCATGGAAAGGAGATTTTAAATGACCATAATTTCTATTGTTGACTATTATTTTTAAATTTTTGTCTGTTAAACAAATTTTTTTAAGTATATTAACAGTATTATCACTTGAATTATTATCTATAACAATATGCTCATAATCGTAATTAAGTCTTTTTAACTCAGTTTTGATTTTTTCACATAATAGTTCAATATTTTTTTCTTCATTTAAAGTTGGTGTAACTATTGATATTTTTTTTTTCATATCTCTTAATACTTTTTAATTAAATTATATTGAAAAGTATACATTTTAAAAAAGAATTTTTACAACAATTTAAAATTATTAATCATTAGATTTGATAAAATATTTAAGTGGGGTTTAATAGTTGTTTAGAAAACTTTCTTATGACTCTTATCAAATCTAGAAGAATTATTGGACACAAATATATAAATTTCAAAATAAATTTGATATAAAGAGGCTCTTTGATAATTTTTCTAACATGTTTAATGTTATCAAAAGTTTTTTTTTTCCCAATAAATTTTATTGATACAAATAACCAAGACAAAATATTATTAAAAAAAATATCCTCATATATCTCCTTCAATTGATAATTATTTAATTTGGGAAAGTTTTTTTTCAAAGGACTGAAGTAACCAGAATATTCAGATTTTAATCTTTTTTTTATATTTAGATAATGTTTTAACTTTTTTTCTTTAAGGTTAAATATATTCAAACTACCAGCTCGATTGTAAATACCTTTTAAGTTAGATACTTTCCAATTATTAAAATTATTTATTATACTAAGTATGATAAAGTTTTGAGGAAATTTCGAAGATATTAAATATTTTTTTTCCTTTTTAAATACTTCTGCTATTAAATCTGTTCTAATTATCTGACAACTTGTAAAACCAATTCTTTTAAGATCGTTTTTAAGGTCAAATTCTCTAATTGAGTGCTTTTTATCCTTATAATATTTAGAAATTTGATGATCTTGTTGAAAGTTTTTATACGAAATAGTTAATCCAGAATAATTATATTTTAAAAGCTTATAAATCTTTTTAAAATTATAGATATTAATCCTATCATCATCTCCTAT
>CABYOP010000032.1 GCA_902520645.1 uncultured Pelagibacteraceae bacterium
AAAACTACAAGATTTTTTTCCTCAATATCCTGTGGGTTACTGAAATCTTGTTTAATTATAGAGTAAGATTTTTCTGAAATTTTTGGAGGAGCGTTCTCATTTAATTTGATGTTTTGAAACCTATTATTGGTAAATTTTTTTATATTCCATTCACTTGCCAGGTAATGCTTACCTTGTGTTTGAATTCCAGCTACCCATCTCCAACCAAGAGTGTTAGATGCAGCATCTCCATCATACAGATGTTGCATGAAAAATTCAGCACCAAGTTGCCATGGTAATTCTAGAGTGAAAATCCAAATACTTGCAAACCACATTCTAGTATGATTGTGAAGATAGTTGTTTTCTTTAAGTTCATTTACCCAAAAATTAAAGCATTCAATGTTTGTTTTTCCTTCGATTGCATTTAAATATTCTTTGTTACCTTTGAAATCATCTCTTATTTTTTTTAGCTCTATTAAATAATCATTCCATACATTTGGTCTTAGCTCGAGCCAGCCTTTCCAATAAGTACGCCAAAGAACTTCTTGGATAAACTTTTCATTTTTAGCAAAAGAAAATTTATAAAGAGATTTTTTTATTATTTCTTTTTCGCTTATTATCCCGTGTGTAATGTAAGGTGATAAGCACGAGACATTAGATCTACCCTCTGGACCAAAATCAAAATTTCTTAATTTAGAGTAATCTGTTAAATTATTTTCAATAAAATGATTTAATTTTTCAATGGCTTTCGCCCTCGAAGCCTCAAATAACATATTTAAACTACCTAGATTTTTTCTTCTTTAGACCTAACTTGTCACTATGTCTCAATCTTAGAACAACAATCGCTCCAGCAATCAACAGTATAGCAACTGCCTCATAAACAAGAGCTGTAGGATCCATTTCTTTTCCCTGAAGAATAATAAATCGAGCAAGAGCTGTTATTGCAATAAGAAGTGGTAAGGTAATGCTTATAGATTGCTGATTCCAAAAAACTCTTACCATTGCGAGCACTTCTAAATATAGAAACATTAAAAGCAAATCAGCTAAAGTAACTGATTGATTTAAAAACATATTTGAAATTTCAATACCAACAGCAATAATTGTGCTGATCAGAATAATACACATCAACCCTAGTTGTAAATTTTTTGCTATCTTATCCATTATTTATCTTTACTAAATGGTAGCCATTTTTCAAATACTGATTTTGATGAACCATCATATGGAATTGAGTAAGAATACGGGTTTGGACTAGTTAGAACTTCAATTCCTTTTGAAAAAACAAATATAAAAACTATAACAAAAACAATTACCATAATCTTAAAGGGGTCAAAATTTTTTGTCTTAAAAACGCTAGCAGAACTTTCTTCGGCTCTGTGAAAATGCTTAAATGTCATATACACTGCAAAAATCAAACCAATATGGGCTATGAATAGACCTGCCCAACCAAATGCAAAAGTAGTATATGAAAAAACGTATAAACTAAAAACAGTGGTCCAAATAAAACTTAACACTAAAAGAATTTGTAACCTTACTGTTTTAGGAAGAGCCCTCAAATCATTTTTACTATCATCAAACAGAATGTTTGCTGCTTCTATCATCCAATTTTTTAATGATTCCATAAATCTAAGATATAGTTTTAAAAAAATTTGACAAACGATAAATTGACCTAAGCTTTATTAAGAACGTAGTTTTTTCTTGTGAAAATTAATAAATCTTTCAACATTTGTTTTATTAAAGGTTTTATTTTCTTCAAAAGAAACTTTTTTCATAGAGTAGGCTGTGCTCTTAGTTTGTCTTGAAATTATCGTAACATTTCCTTTGTAAAGTTTGAGTTTAACTGAACCATTAACTTTATTTTTATTTAGATCCACAATTTTTTGAAGTTTAAATCTTTCTTTTGAATACCAGTAACCATTGTAAATAAGCTCTGCATATCTTGGCATAATTTGATCTTTTTTATGCATTGTATCTTTATCAAGAGTTACAGATTCCATTGCACGATGGGCATGCATTAACAAAGTACCTCCAGGAGTTTCGTATACACCTCTAGACTTTATTCCAATAAATCTATTCTCAACTAAATCAACTCTGCCAATTCCATTTTTACCTGCAAGTTGATTTAATTTTTCTAATAATTTTGCTGGAGAATGTTTTTTTCCATTAATGCCAAATGGATCTCCATTTTTGAAATTGATATTAACAAAAGAAACTTTATTTGGTGCCTTTTCTGGCGAAACTGATCTTTGAAAAATAAATTCTGGCGCAAAATTCTTGGGATTTTCTAAAAGCTTACCTTCAGTTGAGGTGTGAAATAAATTATCGTCCACTGAAAAAGGAGATGCGCCTTTTTTATCCTTTGGAATAGCTATGTTGTGTTTTTTCGCATAATTAATTAGATCAGTTCTTGATTTTAATTTCCAAATTCTCCAAGGAGCAATGATTTTTATTTTGGGGCCAAAGTAATGATATCCTAACTCAAATCTTACTTGATCATTTCCTTTACCAGTCGCGCCGTGAGAAACTGCAAATGCCTTAAATTTTTTAGCAACACTAATCTGATCTTTAGCTATGAGTGGTCTTGCTATGGATGTACCCAACAAGTAGACACCTTCATAAATAGCATGACCTCTGATCATTGGATAAACATAATCTTTTACAAAGATATCTTTTAAATCTTTAATAATTATTTTAGTAACACCAAATTTTTTTGCATTAGAGATAATTTTTTTTCTATCAATCTCTTGCCCCACATCTGCGGTGTAACAAATTACTTCTGCGTCATAATTTTCTTGAAGCCATTTTAAAATTATAGAGGTATCAAGCCCTCCAGAGTATGCTAGAACAATTTTTTTTTTTGATTTCATTAAACTAACTGCAAGCTTTTCGAGATGCGTTATAAGCTTTAGTAAATCCTAGCAATGAATAGTGATCAATTGTTTGAGAACCCTTTTGATTGTATCCCGTAATCATTATTCGAGAACCTTTTCTCATTTGCTTAATCATTTTTAGTTCAATCTTATTGTCAGTAATCCAAGCAAACCCTTGTTCTTTAATATCAAATTTAAACTTATTTTTTCCTGAGGCAGCAGTAACAGAGTTGCTTTTGTTAAATTCATAGCCTGGGGTGACACTCACTTCATTGGTAATGCTTTCGTTTGGTCTAAAGGCTACAAATAATTTTGCATCTCTCTTGTTTGTTTTTGGAGCTTGCAAGATAGGTGAGGATTGTGCGAAACAAACTTTTCCACTTGCTTCAGAAACTATCATTGCTTCCCAGTCTTTATATTTGCCAATTTTTTTTACTTCTTGAGCTTGAAGTTGGTTAAAGCTAGTTAAAAATAAAACAACAAAATACGCTGTAATTTTTTTATTTATGGACATGGATTTGGGTAAATTTTTTGAACATGGTTAATTTCTTTAATGACATCATCTGATAGATTAACATTTACACTTTCTATATTTGTTTTCAACTGCTCCATTGTTGTAGCACCAATAATCACACTAGTCATAAAGTCTTGTATTTCACAAAATTTTATAGACATTTGACTCATATCAATATTATGTTTCTTGCTTATATTATAATAAAGCTCCACCGCTTCTTCAGTATTTGGCTTTCTATATCGTGTCCAAAAATCAAAATCTCTTTCCATTCTTGATCCTTTTGGAAATTTTTTATTTCTATATTTTCCACTTAAATAACCACTAGCAAGAGGAGAATATGATAAGCATCCGATTTCCTCTCTGATTGATACTTCTGATAATCCAACCTCGTAAGATCTGTTCAATAAATTATATGGATTTTGGATTGACATCATTCGTGGCAAATTTTTGTCCTTCGATAGCTTAAGAAAACTCATTGTACCCCAAGGGGTTTCGTTTGATAAACCGACATATCTAACTTTACCTTGATCTATATACTTATTTAATTCTTCTAAAACATTCTCAAATTGGTTCCACTTATTTTCTTGATGAACATAACCCAATCTTCCAAAGTTATTTACTTCTCTCTCTGGCCAATGAAGCTGATATAAATCAACATAGTCAGTTTTTAATCTTTTAAGACTATTATTTAAAGCAATCTCTAAGTTAGGACCTAAAAAACTATTTTCTCCATTTCTTAAATAATGCCGACCGGGTCCAGCAACTTTAGTTGCAAGAATTACTTCATCTCTTTTTTTGCTTTTTTCAAACCAGTTTCCAATTATTTCTTCAGTATCCCCATAGGTTTCTTTTCTAGGTGGAACGGCATATAATTCTGCAGTATCCCAAAAATTTACTCCCTGATCTAAAGCAAAGTCCATTTGCTCAAATGCTTCATTTTGGGTATTTTGCTCCCCCCACGTCATAGTACCGAGACAAATTGTGCTTACTTTTAAGTCCGTGTTACCTAGATTTTTGTAATTCATTTGAAAATTATGTTTATGTCTCATTAACCTTTTAAGGTATCTTGAATAATTAGTAAAAGGCTATTATATAAACATCATGGAATTTGATAAAAACGGAATACTAAACAGAGCAAAAACAGCTCAACAATCAACTGCTGTAATGGATGAAGGCCTAAGAGCCTACATGCTAAAAGTTTATAACTATATGGCAACTGGAATTTTATTAACAGGAATAGTTGCATTAATTACATTTAAAATGTCTGTTGTTACTAATGATGTTGGATCTATTGTAGCTCTAACTCAAATAGGTAATGCGATTTATATGTCAGGTTTAAAATGGCTTGTGATGCTTGCGCCTTTGGGAATTGTTTTTTATATGAGTTTTGGAATCAATAAAATGAGTGCATCAAAAGCTCAAACTACTTTTTGGGTTTTTGCAGCTTTGATGGGCTTATCTTTATCTTCAATTTTGTTAGTTTACACAGGAATGAGTGTAACAAGGGTTTTCTTTATTTGTTCAGCAACGTTTGGAGCAATGAGTGTTTATGGTTACACCACAAAAAGAGATCTGACTAAATTAGGTTCTTTCTTAATGATGGGATTAATTGGAATAATTATAGCTTCAATAGTTAACATATTTATGAAATCATCGATGATGTATTTTGTGATTTCAATATTGGGAGTTTTAATTTTTGTTGGTCTTACGGCTTACGACACTCAGAAGATTAAAAATATGTACGCAGCTAGTGATACAGGCGAAATAATGGGCAAAAAAGCTGTGATGGGTGCTCTTACTCTTTATCTAGACTTTATAAATCTATTTATAATGTTGTTAAGACTGTTTGGACAAAGACGTTAATTTTTAGAGCTTTTTCCAATTAGTATTTTTTAATAATAATCTTAATTCAAAAGAGTTATTTAAAATCTTACCGTTTGTATCTGTAATCAAATATTTAAGATTTTTATTTTTCGGCTTAAAATTTTTACAAATTTTATAAATAGCATTTTCAGCTGCATTTCTAAAAACACTAAAGCTCACTTGTTTGCTAGAAATATTTAATCCATAGTCTTTCCAAGATCCTTCAGACACCATTTTTGCATATAGATCCAAAATTATTTTAAGTTCATCTTTTTCAAAGAACTGCTTTTGCTCTATTTTATTTTGAGGGTTATTGATTATTAATTTTAGATTACTGCGCATCAATTTTATGTTTATTAATTAATGGTATTTGAAATGCTGTAAAAACTATTGTTATTGGCAACATTCCCCATACTTTAAAGTTAACCCAGAATTCCTCAGTTTGTGTCCTCCAGACAAATTCATTAAGTACAGCGAGCCCAAGAAAAAAGAACATCCATCTTTTATTTAGTATCTCCCATCCAATATCAGATAACGGTATGGATTTGCCCATTATTTTTTTTAAAATAGGTTCACTTGTAAAATATTTTCCAAAAAATAAGGCTAAAGCAAATAAAATATTTATTATAGTTGGTTTTACATAAATAAATA
>CABYOP010000033.1 GCA_902520645.1 uncultured Pelagibacteraceae bacterium
ACCTAATGTTGGTAACATGGGATTACCAATTTGTTTATTTGCTTACGGAGATTTAGGATTAGGTATTGCAGCTACTATCTCTTCATTGGTTATATTTTTTCATTTTACAATAAATGTTTTTTTGGCTAGTAAAAAATTTAGTTTAAAGCTTTTACTTCAAAGCCCACCTGTATATGCAATAATAATTTCAATTATCTTTATATATTATGAAATTGAAACCCCAGTTTTTTTAGTGAATACTACTATGATTACTGCTTATACAGCAATATTTTTAATATTGATGTCTTTAGGTATAGCCCTTACAAGATTAAAAGTTTTTTCTTTTAAATCTGCTTTTATTTCTTCTATATGTAGAGTTTTTATTGGTCCATTAATTGGACTAGGTATTATAAAAATGTTTAATTTATCTGGTTTTGCAGCAGGTGTATTTTTAATTCAATGTGCTATGCCAAGTGCAGTTTTAACTTATTTAATTGGTTCAATGTATTCACCTAAAAAAATTGTTGATAGCATTGCAAGTATGATTGTAGTTTCAACAATTATGTCATTTATAACGTTACCAATTGTTGTATTCTTTGCTTTAAAATACTTCTATTAAACTATATCCTTCTTTTATGAAGGCTATAATTTTAAATGCATCTGCTTGGATGATTGTTCCAGTAATGGATGCTTTTGCTAAATATTTAAGTTCATCGATGGATGTTTTACAGATAACATGGGCTAGATATTTTTTTACTGTAGTTTTTACATTATCTTTAATGCTTATTTTTTATAGGCATTCATTAGTTTGGACGAAAAAACCAGCCCTTCAATTAATTAGAGGATTAATTTTTGTTTTTTCTACTTATCTGTTCTTTTATGCAATATCGGAAATTTCACTTCCTAAAGCCTTAACCTTAGCTTTTGTTGCTCCAATTTGTGTTACAGCCTTATCTCCATTTTTTTTAAATGAGAAAGTAGGGGTGAAGAGGTGGACTGCTGTATCATTAGGTTTTATTGGAACTTTAATTGTAATTAGACCTGGTTTTATTGAGCTTAACTTGGCTACTATGGCTGCTTTAGGTAATGGAATTTGCTATGGATTTTATCTTATAATCACCAGGAAGCTCAGCACCTCTGATAATCCTCTGTTAACTCTTTTACTATCTGGTTTGATAGGAACTATAATAATTAGTCTATTTATGCCCTCAGTTTGGGTTAATCCTACGTCAAATCAGTGGATTTTGATGGCTTTAATCGGCTTAATAGCCTCTGTAGCGCACCTTTTCCTAATATTATCACTCAAATACGCAGATGCCTCTAAATTAGCTCCTTTAGGCTATACAGAAATCATTACAAATATACTTATTAGTTACTATTTCTTTCATGAATTACCTGATAATTGGACTTATTTAGGTTTGTTTATTATTGTTCTCAGCGGTTTTTATATTTCTAGAAGAGAATATTTGCTTACTCGTTCTAAATAATGGTAAATAAATATTTACTAATATATAATGTAATACTTTAATATATATATTTAAACTATTGTAATTATTATATAAATTAATTTTATTAATAAAATAAATCATTCAATTTATACAAGAAAATTAGAATTAGTAGCTACTGTTTTAAATAAACAAAGGCAAAAATGGAAAGCTTGATAGAGAAAAAAAAGCATTATGCTTAAAAGTGTTTAATATCAATAGTTTTTTTATCTAATTATACGCAAAATTCAAAATTCTTATTAAACTAAGTAGGTAGGGGAATAAAAATTCATAAAAAATACTTTGAAATTAGACGCTAAAATAAGCTGTGTTATCATTGAAAAGTAAAGCAATGCAGTTATAGAATATGTGTTTTAAACGGCCATAGAGGTGCTTTATTTTGTTATATCTCGAAATATAGTACAACTTAAAGGGTGCATAACTTTATTCATACTAAAATACGCTTAAATATTGAAAAAACATTGATTTTACTAGTATTTTTGACCATAAAATAGCCAAAAAAGCCACTAAATATTTACTTTTTCAGATCTCAATAAACGCAGCTTTATCTTAATTCCACCTCTCCCTGAGTATCCACCAAGGCCTCCATCTGACCGAATTACTCTATGACATGGTATTTTGGGGGCATAAGGGTTTTTTCCACATGCATTAGCTACAGCACGGGATGATTTAGGGTTTTTTATAGCAATAGCTACTTCTTTATAGGTTTTTACAGTACCTTTTTTAATAGTTTTAAGGTATTTCCAGACTTTTAATTGAAATTTAGTACCTTTCATTAATAAAAATTTAAAATAATGAAGCAAACTATAAAGAAAACTGCTAAAATAGAGAGATAGATTGTTTCTAAACTTTTTCCTGTTTTTTTATACTGAATAAAGCTTAAAATTACAAAACCAATCGAAGTGATTAGAAAATATATTGGTTCAATTACTCCGTCTATGCCCATCTTTAATTTATATTTCATCCTTATTGAGCTCGCAACATCATTAATTGTCCATAAAAATTATTAATTATTTTATTTGACATTGGAAAACTATTGATATATTACTAACGATAATTAATGGTTATCAATACTAAATAATATGAATGATATAATCACAGACTTAAAAGCTTTAAAAGAAGAAACTTTATTAAATCTAAAGAGTTCAAAAGCAATTAATACAGTGCGAGCTTATAAATCTGATTTTAACGACTTTACTTTGTTTTGTGCACAGAATGGATTTAAAGCACTTCCATCAGAACCAAAAATAGTTTCAATATACTTAACTCATTTATCAACAAAAAATGTTAAAATGAGCACTATAAAAAGAAGATTAGTTTCAATAGGAGTTATTCATAAGCTAAAAGGCTATTATCTTGATACTAAACACCCAACAGTTATAGAAAATATTATGGGTATAAAAAGAAGAAAAGGAAGCATTCAAAAAGGCAAAAAACCATTATTAATCAGTACTTTAAAAAAAATTATTAATGTAATTGATGAACAAAAAAATAAAATAAAGAAACTCAGAGATAGGACCATTATATTAATTGGGTTTTCAGGCGGTTTTAGAAGAAATGAGATAGTTTCATTAGACTATGAAGATCTAGATTTTGTTCAAGAGGGCGTTAAAATTAACCTCAAGAGATCTAAAACTGATCAATTTGGAGAAGGTTCAATCAAAGGACTACCCTACTTTGGGAACTCACAATATTGTCCAGTGGTTTCAATAAGTAAATGGATTGAAATCTCAAAAATAAGTTCTGGAGCGTTATTTAGGAGATTTGCTAAAGGATCAAAATTAACTAATAATAGATTAACTGATCAAACGGTTGCCTTACTTATTAAAGAGTATTTAAGATTAGCAAACATAGATAACGAGAATTACTCTGGACACAGTTTACGTTCAGGTTTTGCAACATCAGCAGCCGAATCTGGAGCTGAGGAAAGAAGCATAATGGCAATGACAGGTCATAAATCTACCGAAATGGTTAGACGGTATATTAAAGAAGCAAATGTATTTAAAAATAATGCACTAAATAAAATTAAATTATAATTAATCTCTAAAATCTTTATTAATAAAAATTAAATCCGAATAAATACAATTAACTAAAATATAATCTTTAGAAATCAAAAATTTATATAATTCAGTTTTAAATAATTTTTCAATGTTTAAATTTTTGATTTCAAGCTTATTCACGTCTAAATCTAAAAATTCAACTACTATAACTTCTGGTTTGTAAAAATTAAAATCCAAACCCTCGAAAACCTGAAGTTCATGACCCTCAACATCAACAGACAACAAATTTATTTTATTATTCCTATATTTTGAATTAGAGAGGATGTTGTTTAATGTATTAGTTTGTATTTTTTTTATTTCAGAAACTTTTGCTTTTTGAAATTCACTAGTTAATTTATCAATAGTATTTATTGCAGATTTTTTGTGATAAAAATATAAATCAGTTTTTCCAATTTTGTTAGATATTGCAATATTAATATTATCATCATTGGGTCTAGAAACATTAAAAAGATCAATATTATCTTTGTCAAGGTCTATGTTTAAACCATACCATCCTTTTTTATAAAGCAAGTAAGTATTATTGTTTCTTATTGGATGTTGACAACCAACATCAACATAAAAACCTTTTTGTTCAGTTCTAAAGATATTTTCAATAATTGTGTCTACACCACTAAAAGAATAATAATTTTTTTTTGAAGAAAATTTTTTTTGGAATAATTTTAGATTTAAAAAAAAGTTATAAAAAAATGACATGATTAAATATTACATTTGGTTGGAAAATAAATTCTAAGTATTTGAGGTCTACCTCGGATATTGGTCTCATCTATTTGGATCATTTTATAATTTGAACCTATTTCTAATTTGTCGTTTTTATAATAATTATTATTGTTTGTGATAAGCAGAATAATATTTGAACGTTTAATTTCCCTATTAATAAGATTTATAAATGAAGAATTAGGATTTTTAATACTTTCTATAAGATCAACTTGTTTGTAATTTGATTTTTTAAACTGAGCATACGGCATTACCCTTATTCTATTATTATTTGTTATAGTTGAATATATTGTATCCCAAGTTAAATTTTCTAAATACGTAACATCACATTTTTTACTTAAATTATTTATCAAATTAATTATTTTGATTTTCTGTTCTGGAATTACTGTGTAATTAAATTTTTCGTTTTCTACTTTTAAATTAGATGAAACAAAGTTAATATTTTTAAATAAATCGTTATTCCCCATTGGATAAAAACAAATGGAAAAAATGGAAGGCAAAAAGAGCAATAAAAACATTTTCTTTCTTAAATCTTTGTTACGAATTTTATCAATAAAATATAACAAAGGGATTAATCCAAATATTACAGAGGTGTAAAGTCTAAATAATTCAATTTTTAGAGCAAGAGCTGATGAAAGGAGTCCAACTATCAATATAAATAAAATTTCTTTATTAATTTTAATTTTTTTAAAGAGAAATAAAAGAAGTATGATTGTATTAAAGATTAAAATAATAGAAATTAAAAAATATTGTGGAGTAACTATAAATAAAAAAAAAGATTCTGATATAAAAAAAGTAATATATTCTAAAATTAATTTACTTATCGAGATTTCATATATTCCTAAATAAATATTAGGTAAAGACAAATAGTTGACCCAATAACCAAATAAATTTGAAAGATGTAAATATATTATAAATAAGAACAATGGAGATAGAAATCCTAAAATACAAAGTAAGATATTTTTAAAGCTCAATTTATAATTTTGCATAAAATATAGAATGCAAAATATAGTAAAAGAAAAAATAAGTGGTAAAATGAAATCTTGTCTAGACAAAACACACGCACCAAATAAAAAACCAATAAAAAAATAATTTTTTTTATTATTTGATAATAAAAATAGTCCTATAGAAGTAAAAAAAAAAACAATATAATTTGACCATGGTAACCATGGTATTGGATGATTAAATAGTATTAAAA
>CABYOP010000034.1 GCA_902520645.1 uncultured Pelagibacteraceae bacterium
AATTTTTCCTAATAGAGTTTAGTTGACTTAGATTTTTAGATAAAAAAACTGCTTTAGAAACATAATCTTCTTTGTTACTTGCGATGAAATAATCCTGATTAGAATTTTTTATAATACTTGTTCCACACCTTGAAATAAAATTATTTCCTTTTAAAACAATTACCGGAACATTCATCCACAAAGCTTCAAAAGTTGTTGTTACCCCGTTATATGGAAAAGGATCTAAACACAAATCTATTTTTTTATAAAAATTCAAATGATCCTCATGCTTTAAAAAATTAAATTTATCAAGAATAGTTACTTGATTAAACACACCGTAAGATTCGAATTTATGCATCAATAAATCTTCATTACAAAAGTTAGAAGATTTTAATATCAATCTTGAGTTTTCAACATTTTTCAAAATATTTGACCATACATGAATTGTTTCATCTGATATTTTCATAAAGGTATTAAAAGAACCAAATGTAAAATTTTTAAGTTTTAACGCATTTAACTCATTAAATTTTCTTTGATATTTAAAACCACAATGCGCGTTCCATATATTTGGTAAATAAAGAATTTTTTCTGAATATAGATCATGCTCATTTTGATAAATTAAGTTTTTATCAGCTAACAAATAATCTACTGTATCAAACCCAGTTGTATTATTGTATGCTAACCATGAAACTTGGAAAGGTGCTGCTCTTGAGTTAAATATCTCTAATCTTTTTGAGTGGGTATATCCAATTAAGTCAAACAGTATATCAATTTTTTTTTCTTGAATAATATCTATTATCTGTTGATTACTGAATTCTTGCAAGTCAAACCATTCATCTGATAGTTCTCTCATTTCATTTTGGCTAGAATCATTTTTGTTTTTTCTCGTAATAGAAAAAATAAAAATTCTAAACTTTGATTTATCAAGATGCCTAATAGTATCTTTTAAAAAATAAAGTATAGAGTGATTAGCAGAAAGATCACAACTAACAAAACCAAGGTTAATTACATTATTGACCAGGTATTCTCTTTTAACTATTTTTTTAGTATTTAACTTTGAAAAATACTTTACATTTTTTTTTGAAATATCAATTTTCTCTTTTTGAGACCACTCATCATAATAATTAATCAAAAATGTTGATTGACCTCTCAAATCTTTTGAGTCCACATTACCATTTAAAATATTAAGTATAATTTCTTTTATTTTTTTTTTATCTAGAAGATATGTAAAAAGAAAAATTCCGATTTGTAGAAATTCTATATTATTTTGAAAATTATTTGAAGCTTCTAAATAGTAATCTTTAGCTTTATGTAAAAATTTTACATATTCTTTGACAACATTTGAAATTTTAATTCCAACAATCACAAGATTTTTAATTGCATTCAGGCCATGTATAGAATTTTTTTCCTTAAGATATGCGCTTTCAAATGAAGAAAGTGCAATGCTAAAATCTTCTTGTGTAGGATTTTTTTTTAAAAAATAAGATAGTCCAATTAAATTTATGAGACCAGATGGTCTTTCCTCTGGAAGTGTATATTTTTCAGAAACTTTGATTACTTCTTCATATTTTTTCTGAGTGTAAAGATTTTTAATTTTATCTTTAATTTCTTCATCGACCATATCTAATTATATCAGAAATTATATAAGGTAATACAGTCTCTTTTAGGCGGGTTTATTCATTGAGTTAAAAAACTCAGCATTATTCTTGGTATCTTTTAATTTTGAATTTATAAATTCAATAGCGTCCATGGTTCCCATTGGGGCAATTATTCTTCTTAGCACATTCATTTTTTGTAAATCATTTTTATCGAATAATAATTCTTCTCTTCTTGTGCCTGATTTTGTTATATCAATTGCTGGATATATTCTTTTATCTGCGATTTTTCTATCTAGTATTGTTTCACTATTACCTGTTCCTTTAAATTCCTCGAAAATTACTTCATCCATTCTACTTCCCGTATCAATCAAAGCTGTTGAAATTATTGTTAATGAACCACCTTCTTCGATGTTTCTTGCTGCTCCAAAAAATCTTTTGGGTCTCTGAAGTGCATTTGCATCAACACCTCCTGTTAAAACTTTACCTGAACTTGGAATTACTGCATTATATGCTCTTCCTAATCTTGTTATAGAGTCTAATAATATAATAACATCTTTTTTGTGTTCGGTTAATCTTTTGGCTTTTTCAATAACCATCTCAGCTACTGCTACGTGCCTTTGAGCTGGTTCATCAAAAGTAGAGCTAATTACTTCACCTTTTACAGTTCTTTGCATGTCTGTTACTTCTTCTGGACGTTCATCAATCAAAAGAACCATTAGGTAACATTCTGGATAATTTTTAGCTATCGAGTTAGCGATGCTCTGCAGTATCATTGTTTTTCCGGCTTTTGGTGGAGAAATAATAATCGATCTTTGACCTTTTCCGATTGGACTAACTAAATCAATAAGTCTTGGGGTTAAGTCTGGTTTTTTTTCAACCTTAGCGGTTTCAACTTCCATCACTAACTGTTTGTCAGGGTAGAGTGGGGTGAGGTTATCAAATGCTATTTTATGTCTAGCTTTTTCTGGCTCTTCGAAATTTATTTTACTAACTTGGAGTAAGGCAAAATATCTTTCTCCTTCTTTTGGTGCTCTCACAGGACCCTCAACAGTATCACCAGTTCTAAGTCCAAATTTCCTGATCTGGCTTGGGCTTACGTATATATCATCCGGACCTGGTAAATAATTTGACTCCATTGCTCTTAAGAAACCAAATCCATCTTGTAATAATTGTAAAACTCCTACTCCAGTAATTTCCTCTTTTTCAGCAACCTTCTTTAGTATAGCAAAAAGAATTTCTTGCTTTCTTAACGTACTTGCATTTTCAATACCAAGTTGCTCGGCTTGAGTAATTAACTGTTCAGATGATTTTAGTTTTAATTCTTGTATGTTCATGATTAAATATTTGATAAGGACTTATCAGATGAAAATAATATATACGCTTTATGTTTTTTTTCAACCCTAGATTGGTTTAAAAATTATCACAAATATGATTAAAATTAGTAATATTGTGGGTATTTCATTTATATAACGGTAAAACTTATGTGAATGCCTATTGCCGTCATCCTTAAAGTGTCTGAGTAATTTTCCCAAATAAAAGTGATAAAGAGTAAGAATAATAACAAATAACAACTTTAATAACATCCAGGTTTGACCAAGCTGTTGGAAACCAATGCTATGAATAAGCAAAAGTCCAAACAACCAAGATAATGTCATTGCTGGAGTCATTATGTAAAAATAAAGTTTTCTTTCCATAGTTTTAAAAATTTCAGAAATATTTGCCTCAGAGTTATTTTCTGCGTGATAAACAAAAATTCTCGGAAGATATAAAAGGCCAGCCATCCAGGAAATAACAGCTATCAAGTGTAAAGATTTAAATAACAAATAAGTATTCATCTTTTAAATATTTTTTTCAATTAAAGATTTCAATACAAGTATATGATCGTCATTGTCATTTAAACATGGAACCATATCAAAGTTTTCACCTCCCGAGTTTAAAAAACTCTCTCGTCCCTGAATTAAGATTTCCTCTAAAGTTTCTACGCAGTCAGAAGAAAATCCAGGACAAATTGTAAGAATATTTTTTTTCCCCTCTCCTGGTAAACTCTCTAAAGTTTTATCTGTGTAGGGCTGTAACCATGCTTGAGGCCCAAATCTGGACTGGAATGTGGTTTTAATTTCTATAGAATTAAATTTTTCGGACATAAGTCTAGTCGTTTTATGACAATAACAATGATAGGGATCACCTTTATCAAAATATTTTTTAGGTATTCCATGATATGAGGCAATTATTAAATCTGGTTTCCAATTTATTTCATTAATTTTTTTATTAATAGATTTAACTAACGCATCGATATAAAGTGGATCAGATTCGTAATGAGGAATAATTTTTAAAGACGGTTGCCATCTCATCTTCATCAAAGTTCTATAAACTTCATCACACACTGTTGCAGTTGTTGCTGCAGCATATTGTGGATAAAGTGGTAGTATTACTAAATTTTCACAACCTTGTTCCTGAAGTTTATAAATTTTACTTTTAATGCTTGGATTTCCATATCTCATAGCAAAATCAACTAATAAATTTTCTTTTTTTATCAATTTGGAAATTTTTTCACTTTGTTTTTGTGTGTAATATAAAAGGGGAGACATGTTTTCATTTTTCATCCAAATTTCTTTATAAGCTTTTGCTGTTTTAGAGGGTCTAAAAGTTAATATAAATAGATTTAAAATTATTTGCCAAATTATAGGATTAACTTCTATGACTCTTTTATCGGACAAAAACTCTTTTAAATATTTTCTAATATCAAACCAGCTTGTGGAGTCTGGAGTGCCTAAATTAATAATAAGAACGCCAGTTTTTCCAAATTTTACAGGTGGATGATTATTATCAATTTCCATCTAATAGTCCCTTACAGTATTTATTAAATGTTCAACCATCGCTGGGTCTGTTTCAGGTAAAATACCATGACCTAAATTAAAAATATATGGATGATCTTTAAATATGTCTAAGTATTTTAAAACTTCTTTTTTGAGATTTTCTTGATCCGTTAACAAGATTTTTGGATCTAATCCCCCCTGAACTGGAATTTTTATATTCTTACTAATGATAAGAGGATCAACATTGTAATCAATACTCACAGCATCTGGTTTAACTATCTCACAAAACTCTTTATAATTTTTAATCTCCCTTGGAAAACAAATTACAGGGACACCCAGCGATTTTACATAATCTACTAAATTCAAGGTAGGTGTATAAATATAGTTAGGGTAATCTCTTTCTTCTAACAATCCAGCCCAACTATCAAATATTTGTATTATATTTGCACCATTCTCGATTTGATTTTTAATATGAATTTTTAAAAATTTTTCGATGATTAATAATATTCTATTTATTAAATACTCGTCTTCAAAAAAATTCTTTTTAACATTTTTCTTAGGGGATTGTTGATTAATCATATAAACGAGCAATGTCCAAGGTGCACCCACAAAACCAATCGTGTTTTTATTTTTAACATTCATTTCTAAGTTTACAGATTTGATAGCTTTATAAACTGGATAAATTTTTTGAACAAAATCTACTTCATCTATACTTGACATTTTCGCAAGATCGAAATTACCAAGTATTGGGCCAAAATTTTTCTTAAATTCAACTTTTTGCCCTAATCCATAAGGTAACATTAGAATATCAGAAAAAATTATTGCAGCATCTAAATCAAATCTTTGGATTGGTTGAAGTGTAATTTGTGAAGCTAGATTATGGTTTAAACATAATTCAATGAAATTAGGATTATTTTTTCTTATTTCTCTAAATTCTG
>CABYOP010000035.1 GCA_902520645.1 uncultured Pelagibacteraceae bacterium
TGGGTCCCTCTGGCTCGGGTAAATCTACTTTGTTAAATTTAATCTCCTTAATAGATAAACCTTCAAATGGTTTAATTAAATTTAATAAGCATCGAATTAATTATGATGAAAAAGAGCAAAATGATCAATTTAGAGCAAAAAAAATTGGTATTGTTTATCAGCAAAATAATTTACTACCTGACTTCACATCACTGGAAAATATTTATTTGGCAAGCTTATCAATTACCAATGATAAAAATTTAGCAATTTCTAAAGCGAAACAATTGTTAAAGAAAATAGGCTTATCTAGTAGGGCCGGTCATTATCCTTCCCAATTATCTGGTGGAGAAGCCCAGAGGATAGCTATTGCAAGAGCAATAATTAATAATCCACAGATAATCTTGGCAGATGAGCCAACAGGTAGTCTGGATTTGAAAACTGCAAAAATAATATTTAATTTATTAAGGGATCAAAAGAGATCAGACAGATTAATTATATTTGCAACTCATAATAGATTTTTTGGAAATAAGGCAGATTGCCAATTGGAGATATTAAATGGTAAGATAAAATCTTCTAATGGCTGAGTCTATACCACAAAACTTTAATCATCTAAAAATTCATACTCAATACTCTATTTGTGAAGGTGCCATTAAAATTGATGATCTTCAAGAATTTTCAAAAAGTAATAAAATAAAATCGTTAGGTCTTTCTGATACATCTAATCTTTGTGGAGCACTAGAATTTGCTGAAAAAATATCAAAATCAGGAACCCAACCTATTATTGGAACACAAATTAACTTCAAAATTCATGACACAATCGGATTATTACCTTTGTATGCACTTAATGAAACAGGTTATAAAAATATTATAGATATATCATCAGCATCCTATTTGAAAAATAATGAAATATATGATCCTCATGTAACATTTGATTATTTATTAAATAATTCTGAAGGCATTGCACTATTTTCTGGAACCGTTTTTGGACTATTTGGTAAATTATTCGAAAAGGGTAAGTTTACAGAAATACAAGATTTATATACGAAAATAAAATCAATCTTTGGAGACCGTTTTTATATAGAAATACAAAGGCATAAAGATACAAACGAAAATAGTTTTGAAAAATTTAATTTAAGAAGATCTTCAGATCTACAGATTCCTATAATTGCAACTAATGAGGTATATTATTTAAATCAAGATATGCATGAAGCACACGATGCATTGATTTGCATAGGTAACAAAACTTATGTAAATGAAAAAAATAGGCTAAAGTTTTCTGATCAACATTACTTAAAAAATAATGCTGAAATGTCAGAACTATTTGCTGATTTACCAGAAGCATTAGAGAATAATTATAATTTCCCTCTAAGATGTAATTTTAGGCCTTTATTTTCTAATCCTATTTTACCTAATATTAGTCAAGACAAAGGTGGAGATGCAGACGATTTTTTAAGAAAAGATTCTTTAGATGGACTAAAAGCTAAATTTGAAAAGGTGTTTAAAATACAAACTAGTGATATCGAAACTAACCAAAACTATTTAGATTACAAAAAAAGATTAGACCATGAACTCTCAATAATTATTGAAATGAAGTACTCTAGCTATTTTTTAATTGTATCAGACTATATTAAATGGGCAAAAAATAATGATATACCTGTTGGTCCTGGTAGGGGTTCCGGGGCTGGTTCTTTAGTTGCATGGTGTTTGTCTATTACAGATGTAGATCCAATTAAATTTAATTTAATTTTTGAAAGATTTTTAAATCCAGATCGGATATCTATGCCTGACTTTGATATCGATTTTTGTGAGGATAAAAGAGATCTTGTTTTTGAATATTTAACAAAAAAGTACAAAGACAGTGTTGCTCATATAATCACCTTTGGAAAGTTAAAAGCAAGAATGGTTATACGTGATGTAGGTAGAGTTTTAGGATTATCCTATGGGTTTGTAGATAGTATTTCTAAAATGATACCTTTTGATCCCTCAAGACCTCAAAATTTAACTCAATGCATTGCTGGTGAACCAAGACTTCAAAAATTAATCAACGAAGATCCAAAAGTTAAAAAATTAACCGACTTATCACTTCAACTTGAAGGACTAAATAGAAATGTTGCAACTCATGCAGCAGGTGTAGTTATTGCTGACAGAAAATTAACTGAGGTAGTTCCATTATACAAAGATAGCTCTGCAGATTTGTTATTACCTTCTACTCAATTTGATATGTATTCAGCTGAAAATGCAGGGTTAATAAAATTCGATTTTCTAGGTCTAAAAACTCTTACAGTGATTAGTAACACTCAAAAGTTAATTAAAAAAATTGATAAAAATTTTGATATTGAAAATATTAATTTTGAGGATCAAAAAGTTTTTGATTTATTATCAAGTGGTAAAACAGTTGGATTGTTCCAAATTGAAAGTGCTGGAATGAGAGAAGCTTTAATACAAATGAAACCAAATCATATAGAAGATATTATAGCTCTTGTAGCTTTATATAGGCCAGGGCCAATGAGCAACATACCTACTTACAATGATTGCAAACATGGAAAACAACAACCAGATTATTTACACCCATTTTTAGAGGAAATTTTAAAACCAACATATGGTGTAATTATTTACCAAGAACAAGTTATGCAAATAGCACAAAAGCTATCTGGTTTTACCGCAGGACAAGCGGACTTATTAAGAAGAGCAATGGGTAAAAAAAAAAGAGCTGAACTTGAAAAACAAAAGCAAGGTTTTATTGAAGGAGCAATAAAAAATGGAATAGCAAAAGATGTTGCTGCAGGAATATTTTTAAAAATAGAACCTTTCGCAGAATATGGATTTAACAAAAGTCATGCAGCTGCTTATGCAATAATTTCATATCAGACAGCTTTTTTAAAGACGTATTATCCAAAAGAGTTTATTGCTGCATCAATGACAATGGATATTTCTAATCAAAATAAACTAAGTGAATTTTATGAAGAATTAAACAGATTAAATGTAGAAGTTGTTCGACCAGATATAAATGAATGCTATGCAGATTTTAAAACAATAGATGGAAAATTTTATTATGCTTTGGGTGGAGTTAAGGCGGTAGGATATGATGCAATTTCAAACATTGTTCAGGAAAGAATTGAAAATGGAAAATTTTTGTCAATTCATGATTTTTTGAATAGAGTTAATCCAAGATCAGATTTTTTAATAGCTGAATCAACTAATGTAACATTATTTGCATCCCAAACCTGAATATTTATCATCCTGGGTTCTGGTGTTGTTATACTCCCTAATTGATTAATTGGCATCTGCTGACCATAAACATCAACTCTAATTAAGTCTAACATGGCAGCGTTAGCTCTACCTGTTCTTAAAGAAGATAGTTCTTTAGAAAATACCTCTATGGCTTTATCCATTTTAAGGCTGTAAGATTTTTCATCAAACATTTATTCTCCAATTTTTATTCTATAAAATTCTCTAATTTTTAGATCAGCTATAGAAAGTTCTTGCAATATATCTTTCACTTTTTTTTTAGGTTCCATAACCCATGCTTGAGTTAAAAGAGCATTTTCCTCTTTAAACTTATTCATTTTTCCAAGGCTAATTTTATTAGCAATTTCTTCAGGCTTTCCTGAATTCTTTAGTTCTTCTGAAACAAGCTCTTGTTCTTTGTCTATAATTGATTGGTCAATTTTATCAGAATCTAAGGCTAAAGGATTAGAGGCTGCAATATGCATAGATAGCTGTTTGCTGAATGTCTTTACTGCCTCGGACTTTTCATTTGTTTCAAGTGATACTAATACAGCTAACTTAGCTACATTATCCTTAACAACAGTATGAAGATAATGATTATTAACACCATTTGTATTTTCAATTGTTTTAGATTTACCAATTGTTATTTTTTCTCCAATTTTTGCAATCAAACTAACTAAATTCTCATCAACTGTTTGGCCATTATTCATTTTCGAGTGTTTTAATTCATCAAGATTGGAATTTTTTTGGTTATTTAGCTCACTTAGTTCTTTAACAAAATTTATAAAATCATCATTTTTAGCAACAAAGTCTGTCTCACAATTTACTTCAATGATAGAAGTTTTTTTCTCATCTCCACTAACCACAACAACTCCCTCTTTGGCATCACGTGACATTTTTTTAGAAGCCTTTGAAATTCCTTTCACCCTAAGAATTTCAATAGCCTTATCTAAATCACCATTTGACTCTTTTATTGCAAGATTACAATCTTTAAAACCTGCTCCAGTAGCTTCTCTAAGTTTCTTTACGTTCTCTATATCGCTCATATTAGTTTAATTTCTCCTTACTTTCTTTGGAGAATTTTTGTTCTAATTTTTCTCTATCTAATTCTTGGATAGTTTTTGATTTATCCTCATCCTTTTTAGTATCTTTAATTGTTTCATGTCTTACTTCCTGAGCAGGAATAGTGGTTTTTGCACTATTAATTGTTTCTTTTATAAGATTACAATAAAGATCAATTGCTCTTCTAGCATCATCGTTTCCTGGTATTGGATAATCGATATTTTCAGGATTTGAATTACTATCTAAAATTGCAATAATTGGTATTCCAAGTTTAGCTGACTCGGCTATTGCTAATGATTCGTAATTTGTATCTATTACAAAAACAAGATCTGGAACTTTCTTCATTTCAGCTATTCCACCTAAAGATCTTTGAAGCTTGTCTTTTTTAACACTCATTTTTAAAAGTTCTTTTTTAGTAAATCCTCTATTTTCGGCAGATAGATCTATTTCTAATTTTTTAAGTTTTTTTATTGAGTTTGAAATTGTTCCCCAATTGGTAAGCATACCTCCTAACCATCTGTAATTAACAAAATATTGATCTGTTTCTTTTGCAACTTCTGCTATTGCCTCTGAAGCTTGTTTTTTTGTAGAAACAAATAAAATTTTTCCATTATTAGCAACTGTATTATAGACTTTTTCTAAAGCCACTTTAGTTAGCTCAAGTGTTTGTGTTAAATCTATAATATGTATTGAGTCTCTTTTTCCAAAAATGTATTTCTTCATTTTTGGATTCCATCTCAAAGTCTTATGACCTAGATGTACACCTGCTTCTAATAATTGTTGTATTGTTACGTTAGGTATCTTCATATTTATTCCCGGTTAAGCCACCACAGTAATTTCCAATTAAGGACCGGAGGTATAAAACCAACAACTGTGTGCGTGTTAATTTAATTTATGCAGTATTTACAAATATTTTATCAATTTAACAAGTTTTATTTATAAAATAGTAGCTTGTATTTGTTGTTTTCTCAGCAAATTTAGTGATTTTCTATCTAAATCTTTTAAATTTTTTAGTTTA
>CABYOP010000036.1 GCA_902520645.1 uncultured Pelagibacteraceae bacterium
GGGCTCAGAGATAAAATCTATTAGAGACGGTAAAGTTAATATAGCTGACGCATATGCTGTTGAAAAAAAAGGTGAGATAGTTCTTATTAATTCACATATTTCTCCATATAAACAAGCAAGTTATTCAAATCACAATCCAACAGATGAAAGAAAACTTTTATTAAACAAAAGAGAAATAAATAAACTTATTGGAAAAATGCAGAGAGATGGTTTTACTATTGTGCCAACAAAGATGTATTTTAAAAAAGGAAAAGCTAAAATTGAACTAGCAGTTGCCAAAGGTAAAAAACAATACGATAAAAGAGCTACTAAAAAAAATAGAGACTGGAACCGTGAAAAATCAAGATACATCAGAAGATCTAGCTAAAACAGTTTATTTAGCAGTCGGATCCAATCTTGGAGTAAGGAAAGAAAATATTGAAAAAGCTAAATTTTTTTTAAAACAAAATAATATAAATTTTATTTCAGTTTCAAATTTTTATGAAACACCATCCTGGCCCAATCCGAAATATCCAAAATATTTAAATATATTATTAAAAGTTAAATGCAATCATAGTCCTTTAAAATTACTCAATATATGTAAAGAAATAGAAATAAATTTAGGCAGAAAAAAATCGAAAAAAAATTCACCAAGAATATGTGACATTGATATTATTGATTATAATGGAATGAAATTAAATATCAAAAGTAAGCTTAATTTACCTCATGCTAGAATGCATATAAGAAATTTTGTTTTAATCCCCTTATTTGAAATTGAAAAAAACTGGAAACACCCATCTAAAAAATTAGATATTAAGACCCTAATTTCGTTACTACCTGTGGACGATATTACATCTATTAAACAAATTTAATTTAATGATATAGTAAATAATGTTGAATTCTAATGAACTTATAAATAAAGTTAAAGTATATAACAAATTTCTTAATCATGAGAGATTAGATAAAGCATATAACTTTGCTGTTAAGGCACATCAAAATCAAAAAAGAGCATCTGGTGACCCTTACTCTGTTCATCCGATTGAGGTTGCAAATATTCTTACGGAATTAAAATTAGATAGTGCAACTATTACTACTGGATTATTACATGACACAATTGAAGATACTGTTGCTACTTATGAGACAATAAAAAATGAATTTGGTCCTGAAGTAGCTGATTTAGTAGATGGGGTTACTAAAATTTCTGTTTTTGAAAATACCGCAAGCTTTAACTCAAAAGCTGAAAACTTTAGAAAATTGATTTTAGCAACTTCTAAAGATATCAGAGTTTTATTAGTTAAAATTGCTGATCGACTTCATAATATGAGAACGATCAAAGCAATAACCAAAGAAGATAAAAGAAAAAGAATTGCTCAGGAAACAATGGAAATATATGCACCACTTGCAGATAGAATGGGTATGCACAGAATTCGAGATGAGCTTGAAGATTTATCTTTTGAAATTTTAAATAATGATGCAAGGAAATTAATTAAAAAAAGATTGGACGAAATCAAACTTGATAAGAAAAATTTATTTGAAGAACTTTCTTTTGAGTTAAGCTCTATTTTGAATGAAAATCATATCAATGCAGATATTTATGGCAGAGAAAAAACTCCATTTTCAATCTGGAGAAAAGTTCAAAAAAAAAGAGTTTCACTAGAACAAGTAACTGACATTATTGGATTTAGAGTAATTTTAAAAAATATTGATGACTGTTATAAAACGTTGGGAATATTTCATAAAAAATGGAATTGTATTCCTGGAAAGTTTAAAGATTATATATCTTCTCCTAAAATTAATGGTTATGAGTCTATTCATACTTCAGTAATTGGTTCAAACAAGAAACCAATAGAAATACAAATAAGAACAAGTGAAATGCATGAATTTGCTGAGAGAGGTATTGCATCACATTGGAAATACAAATCTTCAGAAAAATTTAATTCATTAAGCTGGAAAGAGTATGATTGGTTAAAGGATTTAGTTGAAATTATAGAAAAAAATGAAAATCCTGAGCACTCATATGAATACACTAAACTTCAGATGTTTCAGGAAAATGTATTTTGTTTTACACCCAAAGGCTCAGTAATCAAATTACCTAAAGACGCTACTGCTATTGATTTCGCATACGCTGTACATACAAAAATTGGTAACTCAGCAACAGGATGCGAAATAAATGGAAACAAAAGCGACTTACAAACAATTCTTCATAATGGTGATCGTGTAAATATCATCACCTCAAAAAATAATTCACCATCACTTCATTGGATACCTACCACTAAAACTGGAAAAGCTAGAGCTGCTATAAGACGTTATTGGCATGATAAAGGTGAGCAAAAAGAGGAAAAAATTAAAAAATATAACACAACACTATGGATGTCATTACCTGATAAACCTGGTCAACTTGGCGATATCAGTTCATTAATTGGAAGTCATAAATTAAATATCTCTAGTTTAGAGATGGTAGGTAAAAACCCAAACTATATTAATTTTAAATTTAAATTAATCATAAGAAACCTTAAAAATTTTACAAATTTTATTGCAGTGCTAAAACAAAAGGGTATAAAATTTAAGATAATTAGACACGAAGAAAAAAGAAATGCTTTCACACAAAAAATCCTTAAATATTTTAAAAAAAACTAATGCATTATTGGATGGTCACTTCATTTTATCATCAGGCTTGCATTCATCAAAATATATCCAATGTGCGAAACTTCTAAGTTTTCCAAACTTAGCTGAAAAAATTTGCAAATCATTAGCAAACCAAATCAAAAAAAAATATCAAAAAATTGATTTAATTCTAGCTCCAGCGATGGGTGGAATAATCATCGGTTATGAAATCGGTAGACTTCTAAAAAAAGAAACAATTTTTTGTGAGCGAGTTAAAGGAAAATTTACTCTCAGAAGAGGTTTTTATATTAAGAAAGGTGCTAGAGTTCTAATTATTGAAGATGTTATTACTACAGGAAAATCAAGTTTAGAATGCGTTAAACTAATAAAGAAAGCAAATGCTAAATTATTAGGATTTGCATCTATCATAGATAGATCTTCCAAAAAATCTTTAAAAATAAAAACTAAAATTGTTTCCCATTTAAAAATAGATGTGCCTGTATACAGCCTAAAAGAATTACCAGAAACACTTAAATCTATGCCTATAACAACTCCAGGAAGTAGATTTATTAAGTGAAAAGATTAGGTGTAAATATAGATCACGTTGCAACATTAAGAAATGCAAGAGGTGAAAAACATCCAGACCCAATCAGTGCTGCATTACATGTAGTCAAGTGCGGAGCAGACTCTGTAACAATACATTTAAGAGAAGATAGAAGACATATTAATGATAAAGATGCAAAAAAAATATGTAATTTGAAAAACGTATTGGTTAATCTTGAGGTTTCAATGAATGAAAGCATTGTATCTAATGCTCTAAGAATAAAACCAAATTACATATGTATTGTGCCAGAAAATAGAAAAGAAATCACAACAGAAGGTGGTTTGAATTTAAAAAAAAATTTTAACAAATTAAAAAAAATAATTTTTAAATTTAAAAAAGCTAAAATAAGAACTAGTTTATTTATCAATCCTTCTGTAAATGATATTAAACTTTCTAGATTACTTGAAGTAGATTGTGTTGAAATTCATACAGGAAAATTATCAAACAATGTTAAGTTAAAAAAAAAACACAACAAAGAACTTAAAAGAATTAAAAATAGTTCAAAGATTGCAAATTCATTGGGTATAGAAGTTCATGCAGGGCATGGTTTGGATTATAAAACCACTAAATTACTCTCGAAAATAAAAGAAATTCATGAATATAATATTGGTCATTTCATAATAGGAGAATCTGTATTTCATGGTTTGTCAAAAGTAATTAAAAATTTTAAAAAATTATTGAAATAATATGAAAATTCTTGGCATTGGGGTTGACATAATTGATAACAAAAGGATCAAGGAGTCTATTAAAAGTAGTAAATTTAAAAGCCGAATTTATAGTAGAAATGAACTTAAATTATCTGAAAAAACAAAAAATAAAGTTGCTTTCTTTTCGAAGAGATTTGCAGCCAAAGAAGCTTTTTCTAAAGCATTAGGGACTGGATTTTCCTCAAATTTAAACTTTAAAGACATTGAAATCACAAATGATAAAAAAGGTATGCCTAGATACGTTGAAAGTAAAAAAATTATAAAAATTGTTCAAAAAAAATATAAAATTAAGAAATTTAATTCCTTTTTGTCAATATCTGATGAAAAAGATTATTCAATAGCCTTTACAATTATTCAATCGATATGAAGCTAGATAAAAATTTTTTTTCTGAAAATATAAAAACTTTATTTTATGCCTTAATAATTGCTATAGTAATAAGATCTCTTTTAATTCAACCATTTTATATTCCCTCTTCATCGATGGAGCCAACATTGCTGGTGGGTGATAGGTTGTTTGTTACAAAATATTCCTATGGTTATAGTAAGCATTCTTTTCCTTTTAGTCCTCCAATACTTAGCAAAAGAGTAATGTTCAATAGTCCAAAACGTGGAGATGTAGTTGTTTTTAAAACACCAGCAGATAATAGAACAGATTATATAAAAAGACTTATTGGACTACCAGGTGATAAGATTCAATTTATAGACTCCAACCTTTATTTAAATAATGGTGAAATATTAAAGTCAAAAACTCTTAGTAAAAGTGATATTTATTGTGGAAGTGACATTATTGATGTTTTTAAATTTGAAGAAAAATTACCGAATGGAAAAAAATTTCACACTGTTTACTTAAAAGAATACACTTACCAGAATTCAGACATCTTTACTGTCCCTGATGACCATTATTTTTTTTTAGGTGACAATAGAGATTGTTCTAAAGATAGTAGATATTTAACAAGTGTTGGTTATGTCCATAAAGACAATTTAGTTGGTAAAGCTCAATTTATTTTTTTTTCATCTGACAGGAAGATGGGTAGTATTTTTGAATTTTGGAAATGGCATAAATCAATTAGATTTAATAGAACATTTGATAAAATT
>CABYOP010000037.1 GCA_902520645.1 uncultured Pelagibacteraceae bacterium
TTCAACATCTGAAATTAAAATTTCAGTTTTAGTATCAGCAAAGCATGTTAAAAAAGCAATTGCATCTTTACATAAAGAATTTAAATTAGATTAATTAAATGAATGTTCGGCCATTTAGAGATATTAAAAGAAGAAAAACAAAAGTAATAAATGTTGGTGATGTTAAAATTGGGGGAGACAACCCAATTTCAGTTCAATCAATGACTAATACTTTAACAACAGATGTTAAAGCAACTATAAATCAAATTAATGAAATTGCTGAGGAAGGTGCTGATATAGTTAGAGTTTCATGTCCAGATGCTGAATCTAGTAAAGCTCTTAAAGAAATAGTTAAACATGTATCGATACCAGTAGTAGCAGACATTCATTTTCATTATAAAAGAGCAATTGAAGCAGCTGAAAATGGAGCCAAATGTTTGAGGATAAATCCTGGTAACATAGGTGAGGAGACAAAGATTTATGATGTTCTTAGTGCTGCAAAGAATAATGGTTGCTCTGTCAGAATAGGAGTAAATGCTGGATCGTTAGAAAAAGATATATTGGATAAATTCAAAGAACCTTGTCCAGAGGCCTTGGTAGAAAGCGCTCTAAGAAATGTAAAAATATTGGAAGATAAAGATTTTTTTAATTTTAAGATAAGTGTTAAGTCCTCTGATGTTTTTCTATCAATTGCTGCTTACAGACAATTATCTAAAGTTTGTGATTATCCTCTACATTTGGGGATTACTGAGGCTGGTGGTTTTGTATCTGGAAGTGTAAAGTCTTCTATTGGACTTGGTAGTCTTTTAATGGATGGAATTGGTGATACAATTAGGATTTCTTTATCAGATAATCCTACAAAAGAAGTTGCAATAGGAAATGAAATTTTAAAATCTTTAAATTTAAGGAATAGAGGAGTTAAAATTATATCTTGCCCCTCTTGTGCAAGACAAGCTTTCCAAGTAATTGATACTGTTAAAATATTAGAAGAAAAGCTATCTCATATTAAAACACCCATAACTCTGTCAATAATTGGATGTGTTGTAAATGGACCAGGAGAGGCAGCTATGACTGATATAGGTATTACGGGAGGTGGAAAAGGTAGCAATATGCTTTATTTGTCAGGAGTTCAAAGTGAAAAGGTTTTGACAAAAGATATTATTGAAAAAGTTGTTACAGAAGTTGAAAAAAAGGCATCTGAGCTGGAAAACTAAAAATGATACCCAATAAAACAATTGAAGAACTTATATCAAGGCATTCTACATTAGAAAAAGACTTAGCATCTGGAACTATAGATAAAAAGTTATTTGCAGAAAAATCAAAAGAATACTCGGATGTAAATGAAATTATTGAAAATGCAAAAAAATATATTTTATTTGATAACGATAAGAAAGAATTAGAAAAAATATTAAATGATAGTTCATCAGACGAGGAACTAAGAAACATGGCTGAAACAGAATTAAGTGATTTACAAAAACAATATGAGATAAATGAAAAAAAATTAAAATTATTTTTACTGCCTAAAGATGAAGCTGATAAAAAGAATGCAATTATTGAAATCAGAGCAGGAACAGGAGGATTAGAAGCTAGCCTTTTTGCATCTGATCTTTTTAAAATGTATGAAAAAGTTAGTCATAAAAAAAAATGGTTTTTAGAACTTATTTCAATTTCAAAAAGTGATGCAGGTGGTTTAAAAGAAGTCATTGCTTCAATTAAAGGCAACAATATTTATTCAACACTTAAATATGAGAGTGGAGTTCATAGAGTACAAAGAGTACCTGATACTGAAACTCAAGGTAGAGTTCATACATCAGCAGCAACTGTTGCAGTATTACCTGAGGCAGAAGAGGTTGATTTAAAGATAAATGACTCAGATTTAAGAATAGATGTTTTCAGAGCTGGTGGTCCAGGCGGCCAATCTGTGAATACAACTGATAGTGCAGTAAGAATAACTCATATTCCTACTGGTTTATCTGTATCTCAACAGGATGAAAAATCTCAACACAAAAATAAAGCAAAAGGGATGAAAATTCTAAGAGCACGTCTATACGAACTAGAAAGATCTAGAATCGATCAAGAAAGATCAAAAGATCGCAAAACTAAAATTGGTACTGGAGACAGATCTGAACGTATTAGAACTTATAATTTTCCACAAGGAAGAGTGACTGACCATAGAATAAATTTAACATTACATAGATTGGAAGAATTTTTAGAGGGTGAAGCCTTTGATGAGATGATTGAGTCTTTAACTTTGCAGGCTCAAGAAGAGAGTCTAAGTAACTTAAAATAATGAATATTAATTTAGCAATTATCAAAGGCGCAAAAGTCTTAAAAGAAAATTTTATCAACAATCCGTATTTAGACTCTGAAATACTAATGGCAAAAGTAATTAACAAAGATAGGAAATATCTCTTACTCAATTCTAATGTACATCTTGAGAATAAAGATTTAAATTTTTTTCAAAAATTAATAACAAAAAGATCACTTGGAAAACCAATTGCATATTTAACTAATAAAAAATTTTTTTGGAATTCGGAATTTATTGTATCAGACAAAACTTTGATACCTCGACCAGATTCAGAGATAGTTATTGAAAAAGTTTTACATTTAACTGCATATAAAAAGAAATTAAATATATTAGAGATCGGTATTGGATCAGGATGTATACTTTTATCAATTTTAAAAGAGAGAAAAAGTTTTTATGGAACAGGAATTGATATAAGCAAAAGTTGTTTAAATATAAGTAAATTAAACGCTATTAAGCTTGAAGTAAGCTCCAAACTTAAATTATATAAATCAAATGTTGACAAATTCACTTTAGGCAAATATGATTTAATTATATCTAACCCTCCATATATTAAAAATATAAATTTAAAATATTTGGATAAAAATGTTACTAAGTTTGAACCGAAGCTAGCTTTAGACGGTGGATTAGATGGTTTATCAGAAATCAGAAAAGTAATTAAGAAATCATCTGAACTGATTAAGAAGAATGGCAATTTTGTTTTAGAGATCGGTTTTGATCAAAAGAATAAAGTAATTAGTTTATTAAAAAAAGAAGGATTTTATATTAATAGCATTAACAAAGATCTAGCTAACAACGATCGATGTATAGTCTGTACAAAAATATAGTTTATAGAAATCATGGTAACTTTTAGAAATAATAATAATAGCAATAGAAGGAATAATTTTAGAAGAAATGACAGAAGCTTCAAATCAAATGGGGACAGACCAAAATTTGGATCAAATTTCTCTAACAACGAAAATTTTAAGAGAAAAGCTCCTGGTAGAAATAATCATAATGCACCAAAATTGATTGAAAAATATAACGATCTAGCAAGAGAAGCTTCTTCAAATGGTGATAAAATTTTATCTGAAAATTATCTTCAACACGCTGATCATTTCAAAAGAGTTTTGAATGAAAGAGAAAACATTAAAAGAGAAAGATTTTCTGAGAATAGAAGTGAGGAGAATGGTAATCTTTTAGAAGAAACTAAGTTACAAAACGAGGAAACTTTAAAAGGTAATTTAGCTGATGCATCAAAAAAAGAAAATGAGGAAGAAAAAGTTACAGAGCCTCAAGTTTAAATCACTAGTTCAATCCAATAATTTTTTCAGATTTTAAAACATCTAGTTTGATTTTTTTGGTCTCAAAAATCTTTCTTTCTTTACCCTTTAAAATTTTTCCAGATGGTAACTTTAGTTTTTGAGAATTAACTTTTTTACCATTAACTATAACCTCGTAGTGTAAATGGGGACCAGTTGATTTACCTGTTGATCCTACATAACCTATAGTTTGACCTTGTTTAACTCTTACACCAGCTTTAATTCCACGAGCAAATTTTGACATATGAGCATAAATAGTTTGATAGGTTGAATTATGTCTTATTTTAACACAATTCCCTCCACCACCGCACCACCCAGCTTTCTTTACCAAACCATCTCCTGACGCCATAATAGGAGTTCCCATTGGTGCAGCAAAATCAGTCCCTTTATGCATTTTATTAAATCCATCTATAGGATGTTTTCTCATCCCAAAAGGGGACGAAAGTCTAGCTCCATTTATTGGAGTCTTCATTAATGCTTTTTTTACACTTTTCCCATTTTTATCATAATGACCTTCACTGCCATCATTATCAAAATAATACAAACTATTATCTTGACCACTTAGTTTTAAATTAGCAAAAAGAATTTCTCCAGTTTCAACTATCTCATTTTTTTCGTTTAAGAATATTTCAAACATAATTTGAAATTTATCTTGTTTTCTTACATCTCTTTGAAAATCTACTTGAAATCCATAAATTCTTGCGAACTCAATTATTGTATTAGCTGGAATATTTTGGTCACTTGCAGACTTGTAAAGACTTTGTAAAATTATATTTTCCTTGTAAATTATTTTTTTATCTAATTTTATTGATAAAATTTCTTCATTAAATTTATCATTGTCAATATTTCTTCTTAAAAATATTTTTTGAGTATTTGAAGTCTGATATACAAATTCACTAATTTTATTATTAGTTTTATCCAAATTAAATTGAATTACTTGTTTTGTATTTAATTTGTTAAGATTAACTTTATCTTGTAGAGAGTTTTTTATTTTGATGATTTCACTTTTTTCAATTGAGTAACTTTCTAAAATTTTATCAAAAGTTTCTCCAGATTTAA
>CABYOP010000038.1 GCA_902520645.1 uncultured Pelagibacteraceae bacterium
TTACAAGCAAATAGGCTCTGATAGAATAACTAATGCAATTAGCTTAATGAATGGTAAAAAAAATTATATTATTTTAGATTTTGGTACTGCAACAACATTTGATGTTTTGGTTCAAAATACTTACTATGGTGGCATCATTGCACCTGGTGTAAAATTATCTCTTAATTCTCTATCAGATAGGGCAACGCTGATTCCAAAGATTGACTTAAAAAAAATAAATAAAGTTATTGGAAATAATACAATCTCAGCTGTAAGATCAGGTTTTTTCTGGGGATATGCAGGTTTAATTGACAATATTATTAATTTAATTAAGAAAGAAACTAGAAAATCTTTTAAAGTAATTATAACTGGAGGATTTTCAGGTTTATTTAAAAACTCAATAAAAACGAAAGTTAGTCAAAATCAAGATATTACAATTAAAGGTCTAATCAAAATTTCAAGGTTAATTAAATAATATGAAAGATGAACTTTTATTCTGTCCATTGGGTGGATCTGGTGAAATTGGAATGAACATGAATTTGTTTGGTTACGGTCAACCAAGCAATCATAAATGGATAATGGTTGATATTGGAGTTACTTTTGCAGATGATACCATTCCAGGTGTTGATTTAATTTATCCTGATCCAGGATTTATAGTTGAGAGAAAAGATAATTTGCTTGGTATCGTACTCACTCATGGTCATGAAGACCATATTGGAGCAATTGCTCACTTATGGCCTAAATTAAAATGTACAATTTTTGCAACCCCATTTACAGCAGTTTTGATCAGAGAAAAATTTAAGGAAAAGCAAATCGATATAACAAATGATTTACAGATTGTTGAGTTAAACGGATCTGTAAACTTAGAACCATTTGAAATCGAATACATTACATTAACACACTCAATTTTGGAACCAAATGGTCTTAGAATTAAAACACCAGCTGGTGTTATTTTACATACCGGCGACTGGAAGGTAGATCCTAATCCACTAATTGGTGACGACATAAACGAAAAAAGATTAAAACAAATTGGAAATGAAGGTGTGCTTGCAATGATATGTGACTCAACCAATGTTTTTAGTGCTGGTAGATCTGGGTCTGAGTTAGATGTTAGAAAAAATATGCTAAACGTAATGTCACGCTTAAAAAAGAGAATTATTATTACATCCTTTGCCTCAAATGTAGCAAGAATGGAAACAGCTTTCTATTGTGCAGAACAAACTGGAAGACAAATTTCTCTCGTAGGTAGATCGATGCACCGTATTTATAAAGCAGCTCGTCAATGTGGATATCTAAAAAATACTATTGAACCTATAGACCCTCGTGAAGCCAAAAATTTTTCAAGAGAAAAAATAGTTTATTTATGCACTGGAAGTCAAGGTGAGCCTATGGGGGCAATGATGAGAATTTCTAGTTATGTTCATCCAGATGTTTATATTGAAAATGGAGATACTGTAATATTTTCATCTAAAATTATTCCAGGAAATGAGAAGAAACTTTATAAGCTTCACAATCAACTAGTTAAAGATGGTATAGAAGTAATATCAGAAGAGACTGAATTCGTTCATGTATCAGGACATCCTAATAGAGAAGATCTTAAAGATATGTATCAGTGGGTAAAACCTAAATGTGTTATTCCAGTGCACGGTGAGCACAGACACATGATTGAGCATATTAATTTTGCAAAAGAGATGCAAGTCCCACACCCTGTTCAAGTGGAAAATGGTGATATTGTTAAACTTTTTCCAGGTGATAAACCCGAGGTTTACGATAAGGCACCAAGTGGTAGGTTATATCTTGATGGAAATGTAAGTGTTGATCCTGACTCACAGTCAATTAAGGATAGAAAAAACCTTAGTGCTAATGGCTATCTAGAGGTTACGCTGATGATTACGCCAAAGGGTAATATTCATAGCAATCCTGTTTTATCTTTTCGAGGTTTACCTGTTGATGATAGGGATGAATTTGTTTACGGTTTAGAGGATGAGATTGAAAAAACCTCAAGATCTTTTAAAGTTGGAAGTAGACAGCAAGAGCACAATCTTATTGATGCTCTAAAAATTGCTTGTAGAAAATTTTCAAAGGAAAAAACTGGAAAAAAACCATTTACGAATATTAATTTAGTTCGAATTTAATGAGTGCAACGGGATTAGCTATAATCTATGTAATAATCTGGTGGATAATTTTTTTTGCAATCTTACCTATAGATGTTAATAGAACTAAAACTGTTAAAATTGATGGAGAAGATCCAGGATCACCAGAAAATCCTAAAATGATAAAAAAATTCCTATATTGTACGGGAATAACTAGTATTATTTTTATAATAATTTACTTATTAATTAAATTTGAATATTTAAATTTAAGAAATATGATCACTTAAGATGTTATTATCTAAATTATTTATCCCTATTTTAAAAAACAATCCATCTGAAGCTAAAATTAAATCTCATCAATTAATGTTGAGGGTAGGAATGATTAAACAAGCTTCAGCAGGAATTTATTCATGGTTACCTCTAGGTTTCAAAGTAATGAAAAAAATTGAGGAGATAGTAAGACAAGAACAAAATAAAATTGGTGCACAAGAAATCTTAATGCCCACAATTCAATCAAGTGAGATTTGGAAAGAAAGTGGTCGGTATGAAGATTACGGTGAGGAGATGTTAAGAATAAAGGATCGTCAAAATCGTGAGATGCTTTATGGACCAACAAACGAGGAACAAGTAACAGAAATTTTTAGATCGTCTTTAAAATCATATAAATCTCTCCCACAACTTCTTTATCATATTCAGTGGAAATTTAGAGACGAAATTAGACCAAGATTTGGAATAATGAGAGGTAGGGAATTTTATATGAAAGATGCTTACTCTTTTGATGTTTCTGATGAAGAAGCATTTTATTCTTATAATAAATTTTTTTTATCTTATCTAAGAACCTTTAAAAGATTATCTTTGACAGCCATTCCAATGGCGGCTGATACAGGACCAATTGGAGGAAATTTATCTCATGAGTTTATTATCTTAGCTGACACTGGTGAAAGTAAAATTTTTACTGATAAGAGAATTTTTGATTTAAATAGCAATGATACAAAATTAGAAAAAAATTCCTTACAACAGATGAGAAAAAAATATGAACAGTATTATTCTGTGACTGATGAAAAATTCAGTAAGGAAGAATTTGAAAAAGTCGTATCTGAAGAAAATAGATTGATAACAAAGGGTATTGAAGTTGGACACATTTTTTATTTTGGTGATAAATATTCAAAAGCCATGGGTGCTTCAGTTGATTTACCCGGGGGTAAAAAAGACTTTGTTAAAATGGGCTCGTATGGAATTGGTGTATCTAGGCTAGTAGGTGCCATTATTGAGGCTAAATATGATAATAAAAATGAGATCATGAAATGGCCATTGTCTGTTGCTCCTTATGACCTTGCTTTGGTACCAATGATAAATAAAAATGATTCATCAGCTTTAGAGAAAGCAATCAATATGTATAAAGAATTAGTTAAAAATAATATCGACTCTTTAATTGATGATACTGAAGAAAATTTTTCATCAAAAATAAAAAAAATGAATTTAATTGGTGCCCCTTATCAAATAATTATTGGTAAAAAATCAGATAATGATTTATTAGAGTTTAAAGAAATAGGAAAAGAAACCGAAAATCTACCTCTTACCAAAATTATAGAAATTATAAAAAAACAAAAAAATTTAAATTGATTTCTAATCTAGAAAAAGAAATTACACTAAGATTTTTAAAAGCTCGTAAAAATGATGGGTTTTTAAACGTCATCTCTATTTTTTCTTTCATTGGTATTAGTCTTGGTGTTGCTGTTCTTATAATTGTTATGTCAGTAATGAATGGATTTAGAACTGAGCTAATCAATAAAATTGTCGGATTTAATTCTCATTTGACTATAAAATCTTATGACCAAATAATTGATAAAAGTAAAATAGATAATAGTGCATTAAAATTTATTGCTGAAAGTGCACTATTTAGTAATTCTGGAGAGGCCATAATTTTAAAAAATGAAACCTCAAAAGGAATTGTATTAAGAGGCTACTTCAGCAATGACTTTTCTAAATTAGAGATTATTAAAAATATAAATTTTACAGGCAATAAATTAAAATTAGATAAGAATTCTATCTCTATTGGAAATGAACTTAGTTTTTCTTTGAATCTGAAAATTGGTGATGAATTAACAATTTTATCACCTAGCGGTGTACAGACTATAATTGGAAGTATGCCAAAACAAAAAACTTTTATAGTTACATCAATATTTAATAGCGGTTTAGCAGAATTTGATAATAATATTGCATTAATTAATTTGTCTACGCTTGAAGATTTTTTTGGTTTTCAACAAGAGCAAAGAAATCTAGAAATTTATTTAAAAAATCCAAGAAATATAGAAAAACAAAAATTGGAATTTCAAAAGATCTATGATCAAGAATTTGTTTATAGCTGGGCAGATATGAATAGCTCTCTCTTTTCAGCATTAAAAGTTGAACGAAATGTTATGTTTATAATTTTATCTTTAATTATTATTGTTGCTGCGTTTAATATTATATCTGGCTTGACAATCTTAGTTAAAAATAAAACTAAAGATATCGCTATTT
>CABYOP010000039.1 GCA_902520645.1 uncultured Pelagibacteraceae bacterium
GATGATCATGGGGACGGCGTGCATAACCACACTTTTCCTTATATGACAATAGTTTTAAGAGATGGTTATTGGGAGACTTTAAGTAACGGAAAATTCTGGAGATCACCTGGTTATATTGGCTTTAGATCAGCAAATAATTTGCATAGAGTGGATCTTAAGCCAGGAACAAGACCATTAACTTTATTTATTTCAGGACCATTTGGATTACGTAAAGGACCAAGATCAGAATATGGTATTGATTTTAAAACAAAAAAATGAACTTAGACAATCTTTTCCAAAATTTTTGTAAAAGAAATAATTTAGAAATTAATTCTTATCAATTAACCGTTATTGATAAATTAAAAAATTATTATAGATTAAATTTTAATAAATCAATTTTAAATAAATTTTTTTCAAAAAATAATTCCAAACCAGTTTTTTATTTACATGGAGGTGTTGGTGTTGGAAAAACAATGATCTTAAATTTTTTTTTTGATTTACTAGAAGAAAAAAAATTAAGACAACACTTCAATGAGTTTATGCTGAGCTTTCATGATTTTGCACATGAAAGAAAGGAAAATAATGAGGAAAATATAATCAACCAATTTGTAAAAGATTTAAAATCTAAAACTAAATTAATTTATTTTGATGAGTTTCAAGTAACTAATATTGTTGATGCGATGATTTTAGGAAAATTATTTGAGCAAATATTTAAAGAAAATATTAAAATTATTTTAACTTCTAATACAAAAATTTCTGAACTTTATAAAGACGGACTTCAAAGAGATCAATTTAAACCTTTTATAAAAATTATGGAGAAACATTCTGTTGAACTTGAGCTCAAAATAGAAGACGATTATAGAAAATCAAATGAAAATCAAAAACAAAGATATTTTTACCCTCTTAATCAAGAAACTAATTTTAAAATAAATAAATTTTTTAGAACTATTACAAAAGATAAAAATCATTTAACGAAAATAATTAGCGTAAAGGGAAGAGATTTTAAAATAGAACATTTTTATGAAGGAGTAGCTAGATTTAATTTTGATGATCTATGTAATCGAAACCTTGGTGCTGAAGATTATTTGGAGATAATTAAAAATTGCAAATTTGTTACTCTTGATAATATTCCACAATTTAATGATATTAATTCTAATCAACAACAACGATTTATAACTTTAATAGATGTCATATATGACAAAAATATTCCTTTAGCGGTTACTGCTGAGCAAAATATAGATCAATTTACTTCATCAAGATTATTGGAGAACCCATTTAAACGAACTATTAGTCGATTATATGAATTAACATCTGTGGAAAAAAAAAATGAAGCAAGAGTTCTTTAATCTTAAAATAAGTACTGCAGGTCAAAGGTTGTATGAATTTACTGATCAAACAATTCAGTGGATTAACAATAATAATTTTAAAAACGGAATGCTTAATCTAAGTATTCAGCACACTAGTGCATCTTTAATTGTTCAAGAAAATGCCGATCCAGATGTTCAAACAGATTTAATAAATTATTTTGATAAATTGGTGCCTATGGATAATAAATTATACGTACACACTACTGAGGGAAAAGATGATATGCCTGCACATATAAAATCTGCATTAACAAACAATCAAATCTCTCTCAGTATTAAGGATACTGAGTTATTGCTCGGAACTTGGCAGGGCCTATATTTATTTGAACATCGTTTAGAGCCACAAAATAGAAAGATTATTCATCATTTTATTGGTGAATAGAGCCTTTATTTCTTGAGTGACTGAAAAGCCTCTAGAGCAGCAGCTCTTGCTTTTTCGTGGATTACAATAGGTTTAGGATAATCTTTCCCTATTATAGTCTTTATTGCTTCTTGATATTTGTGTTCCATTTCCCAAGGTTTATGGATGAATTTATTAGGCACTTTATTTAATTCTGGAACCCATTTCTTCACATACAAACCTTCTTTATCAAATTTTTCACCCTGCAAAATTGGATTAAATATTCTAAAGTAAGGTGCAGCATCAGCTCCACAACCAGCAACCCATTGCCATTGAGCTACGTTATTTGCTTTATTAAAATCTAATAAACAATTTCTGAAATGTTTTTCACCCTCAGTCCAATTAATTCTCAAATGCTTAACCAAAAAAGAACCAACTACCATTCTAATTCTGTTATGCATCCATCCAGTTTCGTATAACTCTCTCATTCCAGCATCTACAATAGGATAGCCTGTCATTCCTGATTTCCATGCTTTTAGAAACTTTTCGTTTTTTACCCAAGGAAATCGATCAAATTCTTTTCTATAATTACCTTTTAAAAATTCTGGAAAATAATTAATTAAACTATGTGAAAACTCACGCCAACCTAATTCATTGATATATTTTCTGTAGCCAATTCCTTTAGATTTAATTTCATTACACTTTTGCCAAATAGTGCTTACATGAATTTGACCATGTTTAATATAGGGAGACAATTTTGATGTACCTTCAACTGATGGATAATCTCTAGTCGTTCCATAATCTTTAATCCTTTTTTCAATTAAATTGTTAAGAACTTTTTTAGAGTCATTTTCTGAAACTTTCCAATATTCTTCAAATTTTTTATACCAATTCTTTTTAGGCAAAATATCTTTAGGCTCAATACAATTCTTGAAAACTGTGATCGACTTTGTCTTTTTTTTTACAATGTAATTTTTACTTGGAGGTAAGCTTAAATATTTTTGTTCAGCATTTCTCCAAAATGGACTAAATACTTTAAAGGGTGTTCCGTCGTTTTTAGTTATTTCTTGAAATTCGTTTAAAATATTTCCTTTAAAATATTTAAACTTAACTTCATTTTTTAAAAAAGCATCTCTAATTTTTTTACCTTTAGCAATTACATCTGGTTCATATATTTTATTCCAATAAACTGAAATATTGTCTTTTTTTTTTATCTTTGATAATATATCTAGCTCATCTCCTTCTAATATTTGAAGATTTATTTTATATTTAGATAATTCTGATTTAAATTCTTCTAAAGATTTATAAAGCCACCATTTTTGTGCTTCTCGTTTTTTATCAAAATCAGCTTTGTTATAAATAAATAATCCAATAACATTATCATGATTTTGACTGGCAAAAGAAAGTGCTGGATTATATTCAATTCTAAAATCTTCCCTGATCCAAAATATTGCATTTTTTGTCATGTGAATTTTATTTTCTTCCTTTAGATAGCAGTTGTTTGTAAAGTTTAACATCTGCATTACCTTCGCATCCTATTACTAAAACATTAGATTTTTCGTTTAGTTCAATGAGTTTTTTAGTCTTATAATTATTACAAACACCAATTAGGCTTATAATTCCAGGTGTAGAGCACTCTCCACCAATTATTGAATTTTTGCTGAACTTTTTGTCTTTAAGCATAGCTACAGTTTTGGCAACATTCCGATCACTTACAGATACACAACAATTGCCTGCTTTTTTTAATATTTGCCAAGGAATATATGACATTTCATTACATGACATACCGCCCATTATACTTTCTTTTTTAATCTTAATTTTTTTAAGTCTATTAATTTTAATGCTCTGAAGTACACAATCAGCTCTATCAGGCTCAACAATTATAATTTTTGGAATTCTTTTAAAATATTTTGCGACTCCAGCAACAACACCGGCAGCCATGCCCCCGACACCGGCTTGTAAAAAAATATGGGTTATATATTGATTAGTTTGTTTAGATATTTCTCTTATCATTATGGAATATCCTGCCATTGTAAGTTGAGGGACCAATTTGTAATCTCTTGTCGCAACATCTTGCACAATTTTCCAATTATTTTTTTTCGATAACTTTTTGCATTCATTAAGTGAGTTTTCGTAATCTCCTTTAACTCTTATAACTTCAGCTCCAAATTTTTTAATTTCATTAACTCTCGAATCACTTACGTATTGACTAACAAAGATTTTACATTTTAAACCTAATCTTTTTGCGCCCCATGCAACAGATCTTCCATGGTTTCCAGCAGTCGCTGAGGAAATAATTATATTTTTTTTTCCTTTAGATATTCTTTCAACCGCATACGCTCCTCCTAATGCTTTAAAGGATTTTAAATGAAATCTTTTGGACTCATCTTTATAAAAAATATTATTAACTTTTAAATTTTTTTGTAATTTATCAAGTTTAATTAAGGGTGTAGCCTTATAATTTTTCCATCTAGAAATTGATTTAAAAGCATTTGTTAATAACAAAGAAGGGGCAAATCTTAAAACATAATTTCTTTTAAAACTGAAATTATTATTTTCTAAATATTTTGTTAGTTTCCAGTTTTTAATACTTTTTAAACTCTTCACTTTAACAATCTAAAGTGTTTTGTCTTTCCCATTGCGTTACAGGTTTGGACTTATCGAAGTTTTCTTTATTATCAAATTCATTAATTTCAGATTTTCTAAGTTTTAT
>CABYOP010000040.1 GCA_902520645.1 uncultured Pelagibacteraceae bacterium
GATGGCTATGACAGATTATAATGTTGGCTCCAATCATGTCTTGCCAACAAATGGATCTGCAAAATATTCGAGTGGAATTAGTGTTAATGAATTTTATAAAAGAATTTCTTACATAAACCTATCAAAAAAGGGTATTGAAAGTCTTGGACCATCAGTTATAACACTTGCAAATTACGAAGGGTTAGTTGGACACGCTCAATCAGTAATAAAAAGAATTAGGAGAAAATAAATTTGTCAAAACAAGACTTACTGGAATTTAAGGGTAAAGTAATTGATCTACTTCCAAATGCTATGTTTAGAGTTAAATTAGAAAATGGACATACGGTTACAGCTCATACAGCAGGTAAGTTAAGAAAAAACAGAATTAGAGTTCTTCAAGGTGATAATGTGACTGTAGAAATGACACCTTATGATCTTACAAAAGGCAGAATAATCTTTAGAGGTTAAAATCCTGCCTCGGTAGCTCAGGAGTAGAGCAGAGCCCTGAAAAGGCTTGTGTCGGAGGTGCGAATCCTTCCCGAGGCACCACCCACTACTTTTGATCTTGAAATAATCCAAAAAAAAATTAACTTATTTCCAATAATAAATAACAAAAGGACTAAGAAATAAGATGAGTACACTAACTGGTAAAATTAAATGGTATAATGGAAAAAAAGGATATGGCTTTATTGAAAGAGACGATAAAGAAAAAGACGCCTTTGTTCATGCCTCTGCGGTAAAAGATGCTGGAATGAGATATCTTAATGAGGGTGATAAACTTGAATTTACATTAGAAGATGGTCCTAAAGGTCCTTCTGCAGTTAATTTAAAGAAAGTAGACTAATTTTTTTAATATTTTTAAGGACGTTTTATCTTATTAGAATAGAATTACGTCCTTAATTATTTAAAGCTTGCGTTATAGTAGTTTTTGTCTAAAAGACTGCTCATGATTATAAATATTACATTCAGAGAGACGTCAAAAAGTACTCATAGAAATAGCTTACATAGCCTTTAGGCTATTTATTTATAATATAATTTTAAATCCACAGAAAATAATATAAAAACAAGGGATGCCTGGGTGGTGTAACGGTTAGCACGAAAGTTTGTGGAACTTTAAGTTTGAGTTCGATTCTCAGCCCGGGTACCAAAAAATGAATAAAGAAAATAAATTAGTACCTGTATTACCTTCAGGATTTGAAGATCGTTGGGAAATTAAGCTTCTTCTCAAAAAGAAGCTATTAAAAGCTATAGAGAATAACTTTATTAAGTTTGGAGCAGAACCTCTTGAAACCCCTTCGTTTGAAATTAGTGAAAATATTGGATCTTTTTTGGCAGAAGATGAGTCCAATCCTATGTCTGATGTATTCTCATTCCAAGATGGTGAAAAAAGTATTACGCTTCGATATGATTTATCAAGCCCATTGGCAAGATTTGTAGCTCAAAATAATCAAGAACTTCCATCAATTTTCAAAAGGTATCAAATTCAAAACGTTTTTCGTAACGAAAAAGCTGGAAACGGAAGGTATAGAGAATTTATGCAAGCTGACTTTGATATTATTGGGAATGTTGATCCAGCACAGGGAAATGCAGAACTTTGTAATCTAATATCAAGCACATTATTAGATTGTGGTTTGAACAAAGATCAATTTACAATCAATGTAAGTAATAGAAAAATCGTGCAAGGTTTAATTAATGAATTAAAAATATCTGAAGAAAAACGGGTCAAAGTTATTAGAGCTATAGATAAATTAGATAAGCCAGGATTTGGTTTAAAGGGAGTTGAGGATTTATTAAAAAAAGAGCGAAAAGATAAAAGTGGTGCTATTACTAAAGGAGCAGAGCTTTCTGATGATCAGGCATCAGAAATTTTAAATTTTTTAAAGATAAAAGATTTAAATGAATTAAAGAAAACTTTAAAAAATCCATTATCTCAAGAAGGAATAAGTGAATTAGAAAATGTATTTGAGGTGCTTGGATATGGATCAAATTTAAATCAAGTTAAAACAAATTTTACGATTGTGAGAGGATTAGCTTACTATTCGGACTTTATTGTTGAAACAAACTTAAATTTCAAAGTCACAAATAAAAAAGGCAAGGGAGTTGATATCGGCAGCATATGTTCAGGTGGAGCCTATGCAAAACTCATATCAAGATTTAGAGGGGTTGATATTCCAGGCACCGGAATAAGTTTTGGAGTTGATAGATTGTTATTCGCTTTAATGCAATTAGATCAGATTAATGTAGAGGGTCAAAAACCAGTTTTAGTATGTGTAATGGATAAAAAATATTTAAAAAATTATTATGAGATTGTTGATCAACTAAGAGATAATAGTATTAATGCTGAAATTTTTTTAGATAGTAAAAAAAATCTAGGTAAACAATTAACTTTTGCGAATAAACGAGATTTATCAGTTGCAATCATTTGTGGTGAAAATGAATTTAAAGAAAACACTGTCACCATAAAAAATCTAAAAGGTATCAAGGGCGAAAACAACAAAACAATCTCAAAAGAAGATTTAATCAATGAAGTCAAAAAACTTATCTGAAAAAATCCTTAGGTCAGTAAAATCTAAGGGTTTTAAATATATTGAGCTACCATCTGTAATAGAGGCAAATCATATTGTTCAAAGATCAGGAGAGAACTTCAGGAAATTCATGTTTTCCTTTATAGATATAAATGGGAAGGAATTATGCTTAAGACCCGACTTAACAATTGCATCTTGTTTAAGGTACTTAGACGAAAATTTAAAAGGTAAAGAGAAAATTTTCTATAGTGGTCAGGCATATAGGAAGGTACAAAATAAAAAAGATTCAATAATAAGAAATCAGGTTGGCTTTGAGATCATTGGATCAAAGGATGAAAAGAATGACGATAAAGAAATCATAAATACTTCTTTAGAGTCTCTACAAAGTATAAAATATACAACAGGAACATTAACTATTGGGAATGTTGAAATCTTTAATTTATTAATTTCAAAACTCAATATCCCAAAGCGTTGGAAGTTAAGATTGATAAGGCATTTTTGGAGAGAGAAATATTTTAATGATCTTTTAAAAAGATTAGAAACTAACTCAGATGTAGATCCAACTATTGTTGAGATTGACAAAAAAAGATATTTTAAAATGTTAAAAGAAGATTTATCTAAATTTATTGCAGGAAGATCAATTAATGAAATATTAAAAAGATTTGATAATAAAATTAGGGACCCAAGAGGGGCCAGTAAAGGAAAAAACGTATCACAGATCATAAAAAATTTTCTTAAAATAAAATGCCCAATAAATAAAGCAGCAGCTAAATTAAATAAATTTTTTAAAAAAAATAAGATTAATTTGGTGGTTGATCAAAAATATTTCCCAACTTCGAAAAATAAAATTTCAAAACTTAATGTAGTTTTCTCAGCTTCTTTTGGAAGGCAATTAGAATACTACACAGGTATGGTTTTTAAAATTGACATTAAATTTAAGTCAAAAAATATAAATATAATTAATGGAGGCAGATATGATAAATTAATTTCTGATCTTGGCTCCGAAAAAGAAATACCAGCAGTTGGAGCTGCTTTAAACTTAAGTAATTAATGACAAAAGATATTATTAGTATTGGAATTCCCAGCAAAGGTAGACTAAGAAAAGATATTTTAAAAATCTTTAAAAAAAATAAGTTGGATCTTATTTCTGAACGTGGTGAAAGAGACTTGTTAGGCTCTATTAAACAATTAAAAAATATTAAAGTTTTGTATCTTCATGCAAGAGAAATTGTTGAAAGACTTGGTGATGGCTCACTAGATCTAGGTTTTTCAGGTTTTGATTTACTAAAAGAAAGTGAAATTAATATTCAAAATAAAATTTATGTTACTAAAAAATATGATTTTGGAAAAGCAACATTAGTTGTTGCAATTCCAGATCCCTGGATAGATGTCCAAACAGTTGCAGATTTAGAGGAAATTGCATTTGAGTTTAAAGATAAAAAGAAAAAAAGATTAAGAGTTGCCACGAAATATCCCAATTTAACTCGAGAGTTCTTGTTTTCAAAAGGAGTAACACAATTCAAATTAGTAGGTAGTTTGGGGGCAACGGAGGCCTATCCTTTCACTGGATCAAGTGAGATTATCGCAGATATCACTTCAACAGGTGAGACTTTAAAAGCTAATAATCTTCGTATTCTAAAAGATGGAGAAATATTAAAATCTGAGGCTTGTATGATGATATCAAAATCTTCTTTTAAAAATAAAAAAGTTAAAAAATTGTCTAACTTACTTTCTAAGAATTAGATCTTTCCAATAAATTAAAATAATCCTTAAAATATCAA
>CABYOP010000041.1 GCA_902520645.1 uncultured Pelagibacteraceae bacterium
TGGAACCATTATCTATTACTATAATTTGCTTTTCAATTCCCTTAAGATTTATCGCTTGAAGTAAAGATTTTTCAATTAATTTCTTTTCATTGTAGCATGGAATTAAAATTGAAATTTTTCTCATTAAAAAACTATATTGAAATTATTTAACCCAACAAACTCTTTTATTCTGTAAAAAATAACTTATACAGACTATATTTAATATTAGATGAAATATGAAAAAAAATACAGTTTCTGATTTAATCTTCAAAAGTTTAGTAAACAAAGGTGTGGATACATGTTTTATGGTTACAGGTGGTGGTGCCATGTTTCTAAACGATGCATTACAAAGAAATAAATCTATAAAAAAAATTTTTTGTCATCATGAACAAGCGTGTGCAATGGCGGCTGATAGTTATTTTAGACTTACAAATAAACCGGCCATAGTTCAAGTTACTACAGGCCCAGGCTCTATTAATGCTCTTAATGGTGTTTATGGAGCATTTGTAGACTCAGTTGGAATGATAGTGATTGCTGGACAAGTAAAAAAAACTGATATGGTTAGTTTAAATAAAAACTTAAGCAAATTAAGACAATTTGGAGATCAAGAAACAAATATTAAATTAATATCAAAAGCTATCACAAAAAAAAATTTTACCATAAAATCGTCTGATCAAGCTCAAAATATTATAGATGAGGCTTACGAAATCAGCATTCAAGGTAGACCTGGTCCTGTATTAGTAGAGGTTCCACTAGATATTCAAAATTATCCAATTAAAAAAAAAGATAGTTTAAAAAAGAGGTTTGACCTTAAAATTAAAAATAATTTAATTCTAAATAGTAAAGTAAAAAATTTAGTTAATAGAATTAAAAAATCAAAAAGACCTATAATAATAGTTGGTAATGGAGTAAGATTTTCTGGCTCCTATTCGTTATTTAGAAAAGTTGTTCAAAAACTTAAAATACCTGTTTTAACTGTTTGGAATTCTCATGACATAATTGAAAATGATAATCCTTACTATGCTGGAAGACCAGGCTTAGATGGAGAAAGAGCAGGAAATTTCAATATTCAAAACTCAGACTTATTAATAATAATTGGGGCAAGAATGCATGTAAGACAAATTGGATATAATTTTAAATCATTTGCAAGAGAGGCTTACAAAGTTATGGTTGATATTGACAAAGCTGAAATTGATAAATTTAATTTAAATATAAACCTAAAAATTGTTGCTGATATTAATTTATTTTTAAGAAAAATAATTAAAATCAAAAATAAAAATATTATAAATCAAGATCATAAAAATTATTTAAATTGGTGTAAGAATAATGTTAAAAAATTTAATATTATTCAGAAAAGACATTTAAACTATAATCTCAATTATATAAATCCATACGCATTTATATCGAGCTTGTTTAAAAAACTTAAATCAAACTCAAACATTATTACTGGCGATGGCACAGCTGCTGTCATAACATTTAAAGCAGCTAGATTAAAAAGAAATCAAAGATTATTTACAAATAAAGGTTGTGCATCAATGGGTTATGATCTTCCAGCTATTATAGGTGCTTATTTTGCTGATAACAAAAAAGATTTAATTTGTATAACAGGTGACGGCAGTCTAATGATGAATCTTCAAGAGCTTCAAACTATTTCAGGATATAAAATTCCAGTTAAAATATTTATATTAAACAATGAAGGATATCACTCAATTAGACAAACACAGCATAATTACTTTCAAGGCAGAGAAATAGGTTGTGGAAAATCAAGCGGATTAACATTCCCTTCTTTTAAAAATATAGCCAATGCTTTTAATTTTAAATACTTTAGAATAAAAAATATAAAGGATTGTGATATTAATATTAATAAAATCATGAAATACAAAAAACCTCTTATATGTGAGGTAAATATTGATAAAAATCAATTATTCGAACCAAGAATTGTGTCATATAAAGATAAGAATGGTAGACTAAAAACTCCTCCATTAGAAGAAATGTCACCAAGACTTGATACAAAAATTTTTAATGAGACAATGATTATAAAAAGATGGGAAGATTAAAAAATAAAACAATTATATTTGGCTCCTCAGGAGATATCGGTAAAAAAATAAAACAAGTTTTAAATAAACATCATTTGCTAGAAATAAATTCTAAAGAATTAGATCTTTCTAATATAGAGGCAGCAAAAAAATTTGATCTCAAAATGGTGCCAGATAATATAATTTTTGTATCTGGAAAAAATAATCCTAAAGAATATTTAAAATTAAGCAATGAAGAGATTATAGAAATTTTTAATACAAACTTTATCTCATTTATAATTGTTTTAAAAAAAATATTAAAAAAAATTATTAAATCAAAAAAGAAATGCAAAATAATTTTAATTACATCTTTATATTCTCAATTTGGAAGATCAAAAAGATTATTATATTCGATTTCAAAACATGCATTATTAGGATTAACAAGAAATTTAGCTGTTGAATTAGGTCCAAAAGGAATATGTGTAAATGCAGTTTCACCAGGTTATGTAGATACAAAAATGACAAGAAAAAATTTAAGTTTAAAGCAAATTAAATTCTTGAAATCAAAAACACCTCTTAAAAAAATAATTTTACCTAAAGATATTGCACTAGTGGTAAAATATCTTATTGAAAGTGAAATTACAGCAGTAACAGGTCAAGAAATTGTTGTCGATGGTGGAATTTCTGTAAATGGTGCGTTTGGTTTATGATAAAAAATTTCCAAATTCAAGATACAAAACTAAAAGTTAATACAGATAATATAAATAAAAAAAAATTTATAGTATCCTCATTTCCAAATAATTATGAAGTTGAATTTAATGAAGATAAATCCAAATTTATAAAGGCAATAAACAATAATTTATCAGTAATTTTAATTGATAGGAATATTTATAATTTCTATTTCTCTAAAAATAAAATTAAAAATAAAAAAATTTTAAAAATTGAGTCTCATGAAAAAAATAAAAATTTAAAAACTATTGAAAAAATTTTAAAATTTTTTGTTAAAAATAATATTTCCAAAAGTAACAAAATTTATGCGATTGGTGGTGGTATAATTCAAGATTTAGCAGGATATTCATGTTCAATATATAAAAGAGGATTGTATTGGGAATATATACCCACTACATTTCTGGGGATGACAGACAGTTGTGTCGGTGGAAAAGTTGGAATTAATTTTGGAGAAGCAAAAAATCTTGCTGCATTATTTTCTGCACCTAGAAAAGTTAAAATAGATGTCACATATTTAAATTCTTTGTCAAAAGAAGATTTACTCTCTGGTCTTGGTGAGGCTTTAAGACTGCATTTAACTGGAGGTACTCATTTTGTTAAAAAATTTAATGAAAATATTGATGAAGCAATTAATTTTAATAAAAAAAATTTAATTAATATAATTAAAAACTCACTTCTAGTAAAAAAAGCAGTTGTAGAAAAGGATGAGTATGAGTTTGATATTAGGAGATCAATGAATTTTGGACACAGTTTTGGACATGCACTAGAGGTATTATGTAATCATTCAATAACCCATGGTAAGGCTGTGACTATCGGTATGTGTATAGAAATCTTATTATGTCAAAAAAAATTTAAAATACAAAAAAAAGTATATGAGCAAACTTTACCTTTGGCATTAAAACTTTTGACTAAAAAAGATCATAAGAATTTAAAAAAAGCAAATCTTAAAAATTTAAATAATATAATGCAAAAGGACAAAAAAACTTTAAAAGGTGTTATTAAATTTACAGTTCCTAAAAAAATAGGATTTATAAAATTTTATGACCAAAAACTTGATAAAAATAATATGGATGAAATTATTAGGGCTAATAGAATTTTTATAAAAGCACTTGATGGAAAAAAAAATAGCAATTGATTTTGGAGCGTCTAGAATTAAGTCTATTTCCTTTACAAGTAGAAATAAAATTTTAGATCATTTTGAAACAGCTGGAAGTAATTATTTTAAAAATAAACCAATTAATCCAATTTTTTTTTACAAAAGTTTTTTAGAACATTTAAATTATTACGATAAAAATATAAGCTTTTCAAAAATTATTTTATGCAGTGAAATGCATGGCTTTTCTTTACTTAATAATAAAAACA
>CABYOP010000042.1 GCA_902520645.1 uncultured Pelagibacteraceae bacterium
TGCAATACCTGATAAAGCAGCACCAATTAAATATCCTACCCCAACTAAAGGACTAAAAGCTATACTAACAATTACCAAAACAACAACACCAACAATTGCTATTGTTTTATATTGTCTTGCTAAATATGCTTTAGCACCAATTTGAATAGCAGATGCAATCTCTTGCATTTTTTTATTACCTGCGTTTGAATTAAGAATATTTTTTCCAGTGAAAAATCCATAGACAATGGATAAGAGGCCTGCTGCTATTGTATATAATAAAATTGTTTCTACTGTTGAGCTCATGAAAACCTTAATGTTGTTGGTTGTTAAATTTTAAGCCCGCACAATACAAAAAAAGCTAAAAAAGACAATAATTAACTTTTAGAATTGGTGAACATAGCCTTTGTTTTTAAGTACTATTTCCTTGCCTTTTTCATCAATAATTACTGATCTTTTTTTATTAGAACAAATTTTACCTATTTTAGAAATTTTAATACCAAGATTTTTAGATGTTTGGGCTATGATTCTAGATTTATCTTTGCTGGCAGTAAATAAAATTTGATAATCATCACCATTTGATACCAGTTTAATCTTTTTCATGGTCTTAATTTTTATTATTTTTAACAAATTCTTTGAAGTTGGGATTTTATTTTCATTCAAGTAAAATGATAAGTTTTGATTGTTTATCATTTTACTCAAATCATCAATAAGACCATCAGACAAATCAATCGAAGAATTTGCAAAGTTTAATAACTTTTTAGTTAATTTTATTGGTATATCAGGTAGATAATATTTTTGAGTAAAATAGTTTTTTAGTTCTTTAGATACTTTAATTTTGTTTTTTAAAATTTGTAGGCCCATAAAGCTATCACCCAAATCTCCTGTTACATAAATATCATCATTTATCAAAGCTTTATTTCTATAAACAATCTTTTTTGAATAACCTAGGGATGTAACAGTAAAGCTAAGTTTATTAGAAAATGTGGTATCACCGCCACACAGGAAAATATTATATTTCTTTTGTTCTTGTATTAAGGAGTTTGAAATTAGAGATAAGTTCTTTTTTGAAAAACTCTTATTATTACCTGAGCCAGCTATAAAATAAAATTTTGGCAAAACTCCTTTACAAATTAGATCTGAGATGGAGGACCTTAAAATTTTTTTTATAACTAAATGAGGGTTTTTAAAGTCAATAAAGTGATAACCAAGATTGTATGTATCAACAGAAATAGCTATACCCTTTTTCTTATCAAAAAAAACATCGTCATTTAAATTAAGAGCAAATTTATTTTTTTTTGAGATCTTTGAAAAATAATTTTTAATTAATTCAAATTCATGCATTTTTAGATCTCAATTTTTTTCCAACATTATCTAGTAAGGCATTTAGATATTTTGTTTGAGAATTTTCTAAAAAAAAATTAGATGAATTTAAATATTCCTTTATAATTATATTTAATGACAATTGAGGTTTGTACATGAATTCATAAGTTGCTGCTTTAAGAATAGTTTGAAAAACTTTATCAAGATTTTCAAATACAAATTCATCACCTAGTTTTGTGTTTAATTCATCTAATATAAGGTCATTTCTTTCTATGGTCCCTGTTACTATGTCTTTAATAAATTTTTTAAATCTGTGTTTTGGGAAGTCTAAATTATCATCTTCATTATAAAATTTACCATATAATTTTTGAATAATTATAACTCTTGGATTATTTTTTGGGTTAAAATGAGTTCTCATTTTTGTGATAGAATAGAAATTACAGCTTTAGCAGCTTCAGCACCTTTTCGTTTTCTTGCTTTAGCTTGTTTCATATTTAGGCATGTAATAATGCCGTTACCGACAGGTTTTCTATTATTTACAGATATATCCATAATTGCATTGGTTGATGCCTGAGAAATAAAATCAAAATGAGGGGTTTGTCCTTTGATAACACATCCGAGTGCTAAAAATGCATCATACTTTTTAATATTTTTTGAAATTGTAACTGGTATTTCAAATACACCTGGAACAGTTATAATTTTAATTATATTTGATTTTGGAATTATTGTTAATGCACTGCTCAGTAATCCTTTTGATATATCTTTATAATAATCTGCAATAACAATTAAATATTTTTTTTTCATTAAATCAGTTCCTGTTTAGTAATCTTTATATCATATCCCTCTAAACCAATAACCTTTTTCGGTGACTTAGTAATCAATATCATATTTTTAATTTTTAAATCTTTAATTATTTGAGCACCTATTCCATAATTTCTTATAAGTTTGTCATTACCTGCTTTATAAAATTCTTTATTTTTATAATCTTTTAGTGTTTGTGTAACAGATCGAAGATTAGAATCTTTGATAAAAACTAAAACACAACAAGAATATTTTTTGAAATAATTTAAAGTTTTATTAAACGAATTTGGCAATTGTTGACTGATTAAATAATTTTGAACTACATTTGACGAGATTACTCTAACTCTAGGTGTAACACCTTTTGTAATATTTCCTTTTATTAATGCAAAATGCTCTGCACCGTCTAATAAGTTTTCATATATTCTTATTTTATATTTTTGACCTTTAACTTCAATATTACTCTGTTTTTTAAGACGTATTAATTTTTCTTTTTTAAGTCTGTAAGCAATTAGATCCTCAATTTTTCCAATTTTAAGTTTATGTTTTTTTGCAAAATTAAAAAGATTGTCACCTTTTGCCATTGTTCCATCTTCATTCATAATTTCACATATAACTGCTGAATTATTTTTTTTAGCTAATCTAGATATATCTACTGATGCCTCTGTATGTCCTGCCCTAACTAATACTCCACCATCTTTAGCTATAATTGGAAAAATGTGACCGGGGGAAACAATATCATTTTTATTAGCATTTTTTTTTGATGCAATTTTTATTGTCCTAGATCTATCTTTTGCTGAAATTCCTGTGGTTATTCCTTTTTTTGCCTCTATTGAAATTGTAAATGCAGTTTTGTTTCTCGATTGATTGATAGGTGACATTAAACTTAAGTTTAATTTTTTTGCCTGTACGCTATCTAAAGCAAGACAAATTAATCCACGGCCATACCTAGCCATGAAATTTATATTTTTTGCGTTAGTGTCAGAAGTAGAAATAACTAAATCACCTTCATTCTCTCTTTTTTCATCATCTACGAGGATGAACATACCACCCTTTTTGGCTACATTGATTATTTGTTCAATTTTAGCAAAATTATTTTTTTTCATTAAAATAATTTCTAACGTATTTGGATAAGATATCTATCTCAATATTAACTAAGCTCGATTTCTTTAAAGTAGATAAATTTGTTTCTTTATACGTATGGGGGATAATCCAAATTTGAAATCCTTTTTTTGTAACTTTTGAAATTGTAAGAGATATACCGTTTACACTGATAGATGCTTTTTCTATTAAATGTTTTCTTTCCTTCTTAGGGATTTCAAATTCAAAAACGTATGATTTATCAACCTTAGAGATAATCTGCACTCTACCAACAGTATCTACATGACCTTGACATATATGTCCTGAAATTTTAGTACCATATTTTAAGGGTAATTCTAAGTTTATATTATCTCTAAGTTTTAAAAATTTAAACTTTGATCGTTTGATTGTTTCATTTGAAAGATAAAATTCCATAATCTTTTTTTTAAAAGAAATCAATGTTAAGCAAACACCATCACAAGCTACTGATAAACCCATATCTCTACTTGAAACTTTAAGGTTACTTTTTACAAAAATATTAAGCCCCTTATCTCTTTTGACTATTTTTGAAATAGACCCTTGATTATAGATAATTCCGTTAAACATATTATTTGTTATAATGAGTTATTGTATCTTTTCCATAGGAAGAATTAAGATTTTGTCTAAATGGATATTTTTTATTTAAGACATTTAATCCACTAAATTTAACAAAATCTGAATTTGCTGGAAGTTTTTTTTGACTTTTGAATAAATAAAATTCATTAAATATTTTATTCTTTAATAAGTTTGTTGTAAGAAGATTGCCTCCTTCCACTAAAGTATTTCTAAAACCTAAAGAATAGAGTTTTTTCATAATTGATCTTAAGTCTAATTGCTT
>CABYOP010000043.1 GCA_902520645.1 uncultured Pelagibacteraceae bacterium
AACACTTTGGATATTTTTGATTTAATTATTTCATTTGTACATGGTGGTGTTACACCTTGATGACTGCATGGCTCCAATGTTACATACATTTTTGCACCATTAAGTTTTTCGTTACAATTTTTAATTGCATTGAATTCTGCATGAGGTCTCCCATTATAAGAGGTTTGACCAATTGAAATAATATTATCGTTTTTAACTATTACACAACCAACAGATGGATTTGTTCCTGTTAATCCTTCACGAGATCTTGCCAAGTCCAAGGCAATTTCCATGAATAGTTTGTCTTTTTTTGAAAATTTATTTTTTTTTGAAGACATCTATCTTGTCCACGAATTGAACAAAGTCTTGTTCTTCTCTGAAATTACGATAAACAGATGCAAAACGAACATAAGCAACAGGATCTAATTCTTTTAAACCCTCCATTACCATTGTACCAATTGTACTTGTTGAAATTTCACTTTGACCAAGCTCTTCCAAAGCTCTTGAAATTTTACTAATAAATTTTTCTGCTGTTTCTGTATCAATAGGTCGTTTTTTAAAGATAAATAAATAGATTTAGATAACTTATCTCTATCAAAAGTAGATTTTCTTCCATTCTTCTTGACAACCATTATTTCTCTAAACTGAACCCTTTCAAAAGTTGTGAAACGAGCGCCACAAACACACAGTCTTCTTCTTCTTATTGCTGTACCATCTTCTGTAGGACGTGAGTCAACAACTGAGGTTTCACCCTTTTTGCAAATAGAACAAATCATTAATTAAAGATTCTTATATATCGGAAATGAAGAAGTTAAAGCAATAACTTCATTTCTAACTTCATCTTCTACTTTACTGTTATCATCTGGGTTTTCTGATAATCCTTTAAGAGTTTTAGTAATCAATTCACCCACTTTCTTACATTCGTTTAAACCAAAACCACGTGTTGTAATAGCTTGTGTTCCAAGTCTTATACCGGATGTTACCATCGGTTTTTCTGTATCAAAAGGAATTCCGTTTTTATTACAAGTAATATTCGCTCTAGATAAACTTTCCGCAGCCAGATTTCCTTTGACATTATAAGGACGTAAATCAACCAACATTAGATGAGTATCCGTACCATCAGAATAAATTTTAAAACCATTATTTTTTAAAGTCTCTGCTAAAATTTTTGCATTTGCTAAAACGGATTTAATATAGTCTTGAAAGTCAGGCTGAAGAGCTTCTAAAAACCCAGCTGCTTTAGCTGCAATAACATGCATTAATGGTCCACCCTGGTAGCCAGGAAAAACTGCTGTGTTAAATTTTTTAGATAATTCTTCGTGATTAGTTAAAATTATTCCACCCCTTGCACTTCTAAAAACTTTATGTGTAGTAGATGTAACTACATGAGCATAGTCACATGGATTTGGATATCCCTTTCCAGCAACCAAACCCGAAAAATGTGCCATATCTACCATTAGATATGCTCCAACTTTATCTGCAATTTCTCTAAATCTTTTAAAATCTATAACTCTGGAATATGCACTTCCACCTGCAATTATCAATTTTGGTTTATGTTCTAAGGCAAGTTTTTCAACATTGTCATAATCTATAAGTTCAGATTTTTTATCAACATCATACCCTATCGGATTAAACCATTTTCCTGACATTGAAATTTTTAAACCATGAGTGATATGACCTCCTGAATTTAAACTCATACCCATAAAAGTATCACCAGGTTTTAACAATGCCAAAAATACAGCACCATTAGCTTGTGCTCCTGAGTGTGGTTGAGCATTAGCAAATTTACAATTGAAAAGTTTTTTTAATCTTTCTATTGCTAAATTTTCAGCAACATCAACATGTTCACAACCATTATAATATCTTTTACCAGGGTAACCTTCTGCATATTTATTTGTTAGCACTGAACCTTGAGCCTCTAAAACAGCTTGAGAAACAATGTTCTCTGAAGCAATCAATTCTATATGTTGTTGCTGTCTCAAGAGTTCATCTTGAATTGCCTTGTAAAGGTCTGGGTCTTTTGAAGATAAACTGTCTTCAAAAAAACTTTTATAGCTATCATTTATATAATTTTTTTCACTAGACATTATATTTTTTTAATCCTTTTTAAGTGTCTACCACCTTCAAATTTAGTATTCAAAAAAACACTAACACAATTTAAAGCATTTTTTTTAGTTAACAACCTTGAACCTAATGTAATGATATTTGCATCATTATGCAATCTTGATAATTTTGTTGATTTTAAATTAAAACATTGGGCAGCTCGAATATTCTTATGTTTATTTGCAGCTATATTCATCCCCATTCCAGATCCACAAACTAAAATTCCAACATTATTTTTGCTAATTTTTACTTTTCGAGCAACCTTATGAGCGTAATCAGGGTAATCTACTCTGTTATCAGAGGATGGTCCTAGATCAAAATAATTCATTTTTTTTTTAATTAGATGTTTTTTTATGATTTCCTTTAATTTAAAGCCAGCGTGATCAGAAGAAATATATATTTTTTTCAAACTAATTAAATTTATAATCAAGAACACAAGCTACAAGGTGAATTCTATTTTCTTCACCTCCATTAAATGCATTGTGATATTTAGTATTATTTGTAACCCATACAGAACCATCTGCGGGCATATGTTTTGCAACATTATCTATTACCATTAAACAGCCTGGGTTAGTAATAATTGGTATATGAAGTCTTGGCTCAGGATCTCTATGCCAACTCAAAGTAGATCTTGGCTCTTTTAAAAGAATTCTTATTCTACCCAATTTATATTTTGAAGAAAGCACATCATACACTTCCTTAAAATATGTGTTTTCATAATCTTTAATAAATTCAGAATATTGCGACTCATCAACCTTAATATCTCTTGAAACTTCATTTCCAGTTTTATCAGGCTTAGTCCAATAAACTCCTCTAGCCTTGCTTCCTTTGATTGAATCTGGATCACCAGGGATTTGAGTTAGTGAAATGGCACCAAAGTGAGTTACACCACCACCATCATCAAATTTTTTAATATTTACAATTTGATTGTATGCTTCTTGCAACTTATCTATATCAAATTTTATGTTCTGTTTTTGAAAATCACTGAAATCTAAAATTCTTTCCTCTTTTTTTATATTCAGGTCTATAATTTTTGTGTTATCTATAGTCATCGAAATTGTGTTTTACTTATAATTATATTTATTTGTATAATACTTTTGTCGCATTAATAAAGTATATTTGAACATGATTACAGGAAAATATCCAAATTTAAGATTGAGAAGAAACAGAAAGGAATCGTGGACTAGAAGGTTGGTTCAAGAAAATACACTCAGTCCAAATGATTTTATATTACCAATTTTCTTAATAGATGGATCAAACAAAAAAGAATCAATATCTACAATGCCAGGTGTTTTTAGATATACAATAAATAGAGTTTCTCAAATAGTAGATAAAGCAATTAAAAAAGGTATTCCAATGGTTGCTCTTTTTCCTAAAACGAAAAATAATTTAAAAAATGATTTGGGTACTGAGTCATTAAATGAAAATAATTTAGTTTGCAGGGCAATAATAGAAATTAAAAAAAGATACAAAAACCAAATTGGAATTATGTGTGATGTTGCGCTAGATCCTTATACATCACATGGTCATGATGGATTAATAAAGTCTAATCAAATAATTAATGATGAAACAATTGAAGTACTAATAAATCAATCTCTATTACAGGCTGAAATGGGATGTGATGTTCTTGCTCCTTCAGACATGATGGATGGGAGAATAGGAAAAATAAGAAAAGCACTTGATAGTTCTAATTTTAAAAATACTCAAATTTTATCCTATGCAGCAAAGTATGCCTCTAGTTTTTATGGACCTTTTAGAGATGCTGTTGGTTCTAAAAGCTCCCTTAAAGGTGATAAAAAAACTTATCAAATGGACTTTAGAAAT
>CABYOP010000044.1 GCA_902520645.1 uncultured Pelagibacteraceae bacterium
GGATATCATTTGGAGACCTTCTTGATCATTTGCAATAATTTTTGCTAAATATTTTTTTTCCATTAATTTACTCGACGTATTTTTGCACCAACTCTTTTTAATTTTTTTTCTATATTTTCATAACCTCTATCTAAATGATAAATTCTGTTAATAACTGATTTTCCTTTAGCAGTAAGTGCAGCTAGCACTAATGAAACTGATGCTCGCAAATCTGTAGCCATTAACTCAGCTGGTGCGAAATTTATGTTTCCTTGAACGATCGCTTTATTTCCTTTGATTAATATTTGAGCTCCCATCCGGTTCAATTCAGCAACATGCATAAATCTGTTCTCAAAAATATCTTCTTTAATTACAGATTGCTTATTTGCTTTACACAATAATACCATCATTTGAGCTTGTAAATCAGTTGGAAAGCCAGGGTATGGTGCAGTTTTTATATTAATACTTTTAATTTTTTTACTGCCCACTATATGAACCTCATCTTTTTTAATACTAATTTTTGCACCTATTTTTTTTAAAATATTAATTTCTGTTTGTATAATTTTTGGAACAATATTTTTGATTTTAAGGTTTCCTTCTGTTATTGCTGCAGCAATTAAATATGTACCAGCCTCTATTCTGTCAAACATTATTGGGTAGGTAATGTCTTTTACTTTGGACACACCCTCAATTTTTACTGAACGCTTACCAGTCCATTTGATATTGCATCCCATACTTTTTAAAAAATTAATTAAATCTTTAATTTCAGATTCAATTGCTATGTTACTTAAATGAGTAAACCCTTTTGCAAAGCTTGCAGCAATTATCAAATTTTCAGTAGCACCAACAGATATCTTTGAAAATCGTATTTTATTTCCTATCAATCCTTTGGGAGCAGTTGCATGAACGTAACCTTGGATAATTTTATAGTTAACTCCTAATTTTGATAAAGCATTTAAATGTATGTCTACAGGTCTTGTTCCTATCGCACAGCCACCAGGAAGAGATACTTTTGCATTACCAAATTTTGCTAATAAAGGACCAAGCACTAATATTCCTGCTCTCATAGTTTTTACTAAATTATAAGATGCAAATGTTTTTTTTTGATGAGAGTTATTGATAATTATTTTATCTTTTACTTTTTTAATATTAGATCCTAAGGAATCTAATAAATTCATCATTGTCTCAATATCTTTTACTTTTGGTAAATTCTTTAAAGTTATTTGATTTTTTGAAAGCAATGTTGCTGCCAAAATTGGTAGTGATGCGTTTTTTGAACCTGAAATATTTATTTGTCCTTTGAGCTTCTTTGCTCCAAAGACTTCTAGTTTTTGCATATTTAAACTTTAGGTAATGTTACTCCAGTTTGTCCCATGTACTTTCCATCTCGATCTGCATAAGTCACTTCTGGTTTTTCATTTCCTTTTAAGAAAATAAATTGTGCTACACCTTCATTTGCATAAATTTTTGCAGGTAATGGTGTTGTGTTTGAAAATTCAAGAGTAACATATCCTTCCCAGCCAGGCTCTAACGGAGTTACGTTTACAATAATTCCACATCTTGCATATGTTGATTTACCTAAACAAATTACCAAGACATCATTAGGAATTTTAAACTTTTCTACAGTTCTGGCTAAAACGAATGAGTTTGGTGGAATGATACACTCAGAAACGTTTTTGGTCACAAAATTTGTAGGTTTAAAGTTTTTAGGATCAACAATCTCAGAATTAACGTTAGTAAAAATTTTAAACTCTTCTGATACTCTTGCATCGTAACCAAAAGATGAAAGTCCATATGAGATGCTCTTGCCTCTTACCTGCTTCTCTTCAAATGGTGAAATCATATCTTGTTCTTTGGACATTTTTCTAATCCATTTATCTGAGAGAACTGACATTATTTATTTTTTTTCTTGGTTTTTTTTTGAAAAATCTTTCTTTTTTTTAAATTTTTTCTTAAGGCAAGACTTAAACGCTCATTTTTATCTTTAGAACTCATTCTTTATTTGGATTTGTCAGGAAGTCTAAAGATATCGGTTTATTTGGATCTAAAGGTTTTATTTTAGTTTCTTCTTGTTTTGGGCCTTCTTTTGCTAAACGTTTAGCTTTTTTTTCAGCAAGCTTTTTTTCTCTTTTAGCTTGCTTTTCCATAAGCTTATTTCCTTTGGTTGACTTATAATCGTAGTGAATTCCCATAACATTTCTTTAAATAGATATAAATCATATTAGTCAAAAAATTAAGGCAATAATTTGAAAAAAATGCATTATTATCCACAAAATATAAATTGTTTGTTTGCTCCTGTAGTTAAATGGTATAACAAGTCATTGGTAATGACTAGTTCCCTGGTCAGTACAGGGTGGGAGCACCATTAATTTTTATAAAATATCTTCCTTAAAAAGATAGTCACTAAAATTAAACTAAAAAAAGCTATAAGCGGAATATAAATATCTGGTGAAAAGATAATTTCAGTAATACCAGGAACTTCAGAGTTTTTATCAATAATTTTTTCAAGTCCACTTCCAATAGAAACTGCTAGAAAAATTTGTGGAATAATTCCTATAAGTGTAGCAAAGAAGAAGTTACTTACCCTAACATTAAAAAGAGTTGGCAATAAACAACTAATCTGCCACGGTATTCCACCTATAAAACGATACATAAGTAAATAAATAAACTCAGACTTTTTAAATTTACTTTCTAAGTTTTGATATTTTTTTAAAAACTTTTCCCTAATAAATTCTTTTAAAAAAAAATTTCCAAACATGTATAAGAAAGTTGCACCAATACTTAGGCCAAGTACAACAGCAATAGTACCTATCCATTTTCCAAAAATAAAACCACCCATCAAAGCTACTGGGGAACCAAAGCCTAAAAACGGAAATACCCATAAAATTGTTAAAAGTAAAAAAATAAAAAAAGTTAGAATTAAGTTGGAATTTTTTAACTCAAAAAAATATGATCGATTATTTCTGATAAAGTCATATGAGGTAAGTTCTTGAAGGCTAAATTCAGAAAAGAAAAAATATAAAAATAAACAAATAAGTATCAAATAAACTAAACCGATAAATAATTTCAATTTGTTTGATTTTTCCATTAATAACAATGCTATTTATAAAATGTTCTATTTGCTATTTATATATTTAATTACTATAAAGGGCGAAATTTAATAAAAAACTAATCACTTATTATGAAAAGAACTTACCAGCCCTCAAATGTAAAAAGAGCCAGAAAACATGGTTTTAGATCAAAAATGAAAACAAAAGGTGGTAAAAAACTTTTAGCGAGAAGAAGAGCTAGAGGAAGAAAGTCACTAACAGTTTCTGTTTAGATAAATGAAAAGCAAAATTGTTGCTCTTTCAAAAAACGAAGAATTTAAAAATCTTTTAAATCAAAGAAAAATATCCAACAAATATGTAACAATTTTTTTTGGAAAGCTAATAAACAAGGATAATACAAAAATAAATATAAGCTTTGTAACAAAGAAAAAAATTGGAAATGCAGTTAAAAGAAATAAAATTAAAAGAAGATTAAGAAATATAATGAATGATGCAGTTAAGAAAATATCAATAAACCTTAACTATTCAT
>CABYOP010000045.1 GCA_902520645.1 uncultured Pelagibacteraceae bacterium
GATAGCATATTCATTACCCCTATTATCATTTGCTTTATAGCTCACATTTTCAATAACATTAGAAGAGTAAATTTCTTTTTCAGCTTCATTGGTAATTTGTTCAATTTTTTTTGAACTGTTTTTATCATTATTCAAATAGTTAGAAAAAAATATAATTAAAAAGGTTAATAATGAAAAAAATATCAGGAGGTTACGTTTGTTTACCATTTAAGAGATATTTGACTCCAATATTTTATGAACATGGATAACTCCAATTGTAACTTTCGGTTTTTGTTTGTTATTTACAATAAGAGAGGTAATTTTTTTACTATTCATTAAAGATAATGCTTTAGCAGCTAGTTCATCTTTGTCTATACATATAGGCCTTTTTGTCATTATTTTTTTTACTGGCATTGACTGAAAGTTTAAATTTTTTTGACTAAATCTTCTTATCTGACCATCAGTTATAATCCCACTTGTTTTATTTTTTTTACCTCTTACAATTAAGATTCCTAATCTTTTATCTGTTAAAATATTTAATGCCTTTTCCATTTTAGTATTTTCATTAACAAAAGGAATATTTTTCCCTGTAGTCATAATATCTCCTACAGTTTTTAACTGCGCTCCTAGACTTCCAGCGGGATGTAACTTTTTAAATTCAATTTTACCAAAGTTTTTAAACTTCATCGTTGCAATTGCTAAAGCATCTCCTAAAGCAAGTTGGGAGGTTGTACTAGCTGTAGGAACAATCCCTCCTGCTTCTACTACTTTTGGAATATTAAGTTTTATATCTGAAGCTTTATATAGAACGGAATCTTTTTTTGATACAATCCCTATTAATAATATCTTATTCCTTTTGGCATATTGAATAATATTTTTTAATTCATTTGTCTCTCCAGAGTTGCTTATAAGAATCAGAATATCTTTTTTTGATACCATTCCAAGATCTCCATGAGAAGCTTCACTTGCCGATATACAGAAAGATGGCGTTCCAACTGATGCTAATGTTGAAGCAATCTTAGAGGCTATTAGACCACTTTTGCCTACACCACAGAAAATTACTTTTGATTGACATCTTATTATTTCACTAACTGCTTTATTGAATGAACTATTCAGATTTTTTTTTAGTTTCTGAAGTGCTTTGATTTCTAAACTAATTACATCTTTAGCTATTGGTATGAATTTTTTTTTCATCATTAATGAGACCAGATGTCATCCTTAAATAACGCAAGATCCAAATCAACTCTAGTTTTTAAAAATTTAAGACAATCTTTGTATAACTCTATACGATTTTCTCTTTCTAGTATTTTTTCTAAGTTCTCGTGTATTTTATGTAAATATATCACATCATTTGCACAATATTTTAGTTGTGCAGGGGTTAACTCACCTCCAAAATCTGAATTTTGAAATTGTTTACTGATATCTATATTTGCAAATTCTTTTATTAATGTTTTTAATGAGTGATTATCAGAATATGATCTTGCAAGTTTAGAGGCTATTTTTGTATCAAGAATATTATTTGTCTCGGTTTTTAAATAATATTTAATGTGAGACATATCTGCTCGACCATAGTGAAAGATTTTGGTAACATTTTCATCATTTAATAGCTTAATTAGATTTGGAGCAGTGTAATTATCTCTATCAAATTGTACGATATGGGCATCTGAGTTTCCTGAAGATATTTGTATTAAGCATAAAGGATCTCTTCTCACATTAAGACCCATAAACTCGCCATCAACTGCTATTATATTGCCTAATTTTAAATCATCTGGTAGATCATTTTTGTGAAGATGAATATTATTAGTCATTTTTAAACATATATATATGAAAGCAAAAAATTGTCTAATTTTTGGTGGTAGTGGTCAAATTGGTCGAAACCTTATAAGAAAACTCACTAAGAATAACTTTAGGGTTACTGTGGTAACCAGAAATATACACCAGAAAAGTTACATTATTAAAACCCAGGCAAATGTTGGCTATATTGACATCGTTGAGGCTAATATTTTTGATGAAAAAAAGATTAGAGAACTTTTTAAAAAATCTGATATTTGTGTGAATTTAATTGGTATTTTATTTGAAAAAAAAAAAGCAGATTCATTTAAAAATATTCATACAGTTTTTCCTTCATTATTAGCCAAACTCTCAAAAGAATATAACCTCAAGCATTTTATTCATTTATCAGCTCTAGGTATAAATGAAGCCAAAGATTCAGCGTATGCAAATAGTAAAGTTGAAGGTGAAAATAACATTTTAAAAAACTTTCCTCTCGCAACAATATTGAGACCATCAGTTGTTTATTCAGTAGATGACAACTTTACTACAAATTTTATGACTCTCTTAAATAGACTTCCTTTTTTTCCACTATATTACAGTGGAAAGACTAAGTTTTCTCCTATTCATTGTTCTGATTTGACAGATACAATTTATCATGTGATTTCAAATAATATTTATTCAAAAATAATTGAATGCGTTGGCCCAGAAGTTTTTACTTTCAAAGAAATAATAATGAAATTATTAAATTTAATTGGTAAAAAAAGAATGTTATTATCTATGCCCTTAACTATAGCTGAAATGTCTGCAAGAATATTTGAAATAATGCCAAAACCCTTGCTTACAAGAGATCAATTAAAACTTTTAAAATACGATAATATTGCATCTGGAAAATATAAAACAAATTCAGACATTGGCGTGCCAAGCGTGAGGCATTTTGACGAGGAAGTTAAAAAGTATTGTTATATGTGGAGAGAAGCTGGACAATTTTCAACTGATAAATATAATACTGAAAAAAATTCAGATATTAATTTAAGTTAAAATTTAAGCAGTTTGTATTTTTTTTTCAATAAATTCAGGAACCTCTTCTTTATCAGCAGTTTCCTCTTTTTTCCCTTTTGGCTGATATGCATAAAGGAGATGTAATTTACAATATGAAAAATCTTTTAGAGATGATCTACCACAAAAGTAAAAAGATTTCTCATCTGGATGACCAATGGGCCATTTGCATGAGCTTTCGTCTAACTCCTCTAATTGTTTAGGATTTTCTGGCTCAAAGTCTTTTTCAATTATTAAAGACTTGAATTTACTTTTACGACCTCTTCTATTTTTTATATTTTTTTCTTCCAACGAATTTTCAAAATTTTGATTTGAAGTAGCTGCTCTGGTTTTAATTTTTGCAGATAAGTTTAGCCTGTGAGCTTTCCCAATAACGGCATTTCTACTGATCCCACCAATAATCTCAGCGATCTGGCTTGCTGTACTTCCTTTTCCCCAAAGTTCTTTTAATTTTGCAACTTTTTCGTCTGTCCAACTCATATATCAATAT
>CABYOP010000046.1 GCA_902520645.1 uncultured Pelagibacteraceae bacterium
ATCTGTTCTTAATCTCCAAATAGTCTCTAAACCAAAATTTTCTAGAAATTTAGGGCAAGGTTTCTCTTTACCTGTAAGCATATTTAACGCACCTCCAATACACAAAATTTTATAATTAATATTTTTAGACACTATATACTGAGCTACTTGTTCTTGTTTTGGAGTTGGTAGTGTCAAAATACAAATAGAATCTTTATCTATCTTGGGTACAGCTTTAATTATTTTTTCTATATTCCCAATTGGTAATTCCGTATAAATTATTTGTTTTTTAAACTTATTTTTAAGATATGAAATTGTAATTTGATCTGCGTTTCCCAAGATATGAATGGTGTCTATGAAAGCTGGTATTTGTAAATTACTTAAAATATCCCTTCCAGGAATTTTTTCAATTTTCTCTTTATATACAAATCTTTTAAAGAGACCATCTGGCCAATGATATAAATCTTTGTGTAAATCTAATTCATTAGCCATATAATGACTAAGGAATGCAAGATTAAGTCCAGATAATACAAAGTTTTTTTTAAACAAATCATCAGATATATTTTTTATTAAATAAATGTTTTTAAATTCTTCTAAATTAAATTCTATTAATATTTCATAAAACCTATCTAAATTTTTTTTATAATCAAATTTTAATAATAATTTGTCATGATTTGCAAATGTTGTGTCTAAGGAATCTTTTTTTTTAAGGTCAATAAAATAATCTAATTTTTTTATTAATTCTTTTTCTTGATCTGGATCAAATGCTATGCCAACATTATAGTCATTTATAAGTTTATTCGTCTCTCCAGAGATTAAACCTAAAATAGGTTTCTTAAATTTAAGATAAGTTGAAAATTTTCCAGGAATGGTAGCCGATAAAGCTTCACCTTTTTTAAGAGATAAAAATAAAATATCGGCTTTCTTTTGATATTTTATTATTGTGGTTAAGGGTATATGGTCTATTAAATTAAGATTATATAAATCTTTTAACATTTTAAGTTTAATTAGTTCTTTAAACCTTCTTCCACCACCAATAATATACCATTTTATTTTCTTATTTTTTGTTTTATCAATTATACTTACAATACTTCTATAATTTTGAGCATCACCAACACTGCCTGTAAAAAAAATGTTTAGATAATCATCTTTAATTTCGTCTAAAAAAATTTGAATCGAATTATCATCTTCTGCTTGTATTTCAGGCCATGAAGGTAAAAAAAATACTTTATCTTTATTAATAATTTTTGTTTTAATTAATTTAACATAGTTTTCTGACTGAGCTAAAATAATATCTGTTTTATTAAATATAAACTGAATGATCTTTGATAAAATTTTTTTAAGAAAAATACTATTGAAGATGCCAAGATCAAAAATTATTTCAGGCCATAGATCTAATACCCATAGTATTGTTTTAGACTTACATAATTTAGCTAGTATTAGTGATGTAATTGCAACAGTAAGTGGTGAAGTTCCAAATGTAAAGATATAGTCAAATTTTTTTTTTCTAAAAAAAAAAATTCCAAAAAAAATCGAAGATAATAAGAAACTTATGTAATTAAATAATAATCTAGTATTTGAGCCAGATCCTCTACTTAAAACTGGTACTCTATAAACTTTATACTCATTAAATTCTTTGAATTTGTTAGGATTTTTTTTAAACTCATCAAATAACTGTCCACCAGGATAATTGGGCTTGCCTGTTAAAATTTCTATATCTAAATTTTTATTTTTAAAATAATTAACCAAGTCATTTATCCTAAAATTTTCTGGCCAAAAATATTGTGAAACAATTAATATTTTTAATCTTGTTTTTTTTTCCATGTATTTTTATTAACAAAAGATATATAGCTCTGAATTATTCTTACCACTTTATTTGATACATTATTAACTAGGTAATCTGAGGGTGATTTTGGAAACTCTTTTTCTCTAGTTTTAAATAAAATATTTAAAGACTCACCCAAATCAGTATAATTTACCCTAGACAGTATTATTGATGACTCATCCATGCCCTCTTGTCTTTCTATATCTTCTCTTAATGAAATAGCTGGTAATTTAAGAATGGCTGCTTCCTCTGTTATACTGCCACTATCGGATATAATTGCTCTAGCAGATAATTGTAGAGAAAGATATTCAAAATAACTAAAAGGATTATGAAAAATAATATTTTTCGATTTTACAATCTCATTATTCAGTAATTTTTTTAGTCTTGGATGTGTGCTTACTAAAACTGGTATTTTATATTTTTTTTCTAAATTTTTAAGTATCTCAAAAAAATTAGACAAATTTTTCTTATTCTCAATATTTTCTTCTCTGTGGAAACTTAATAAAAAAAATTGATTTTTTTTTAATTTATTTTTCTTTAAATAATAATTTGTTTTTATTTTATTTTTATTTTGCTTAATCACCTCATATAAGGGGCTTCCTATTTTAAAAATTCTATCAGGTTTTAAACCTTCATTTAATAAATTGTTACGAGCAAAATCGCTGTATGTTAAATTAATATCAGAAATATGGTCTACTATCCTTCTATTGATCTCTTCTGGAACAAGATCATTGAAACACCTATTTCCAGCTTCTATATGAAAAATTGGTATCTTATTTTTTTTCGCAGCAACTGCTGATAAAGAACTGTTTGTATCTCCTAAGATTAAAAAAGCATCAGGTTTTATTTTTTTTATTAACTTATCAACTTTAACAAGTATTTCTGAGACGTTTTCAATCACACTTTTAGATTTTATTTCAAATATATGGTTTGGTTTAATATTAAAATCCTTTAAAAAAATATCTTTAAGATAATAGTCAAAATTTTGATTTGTATGAACAAGGTGATGATCAAAACATTGATCTAACTTTTTTATTATAGAAGATAATCTTATTATTTCAGGTCTTGTTCCAACAACTGTTAATATTTTTTTTCTAGTCATAGCTTAATCTATAAGTATCTGTTTTTTTTATATTAAAGTTTTCATTTGCCCAAACAATACCTAAAATCTTGGATCTGCCAGTGTTAATTATAGTGTGAATATATCCAGGCATTGATCTAAAAATTTGCATTTTTTTGTCACTAACCTTTTTTATAGTAGTCTTATTATCGTATAAATTATAATATTTTATTTTTGCTGATCCCTTTAAGATCATAAATTGTTCTACTTTTGAGTGATGATAATGTTCACCTCTACTTTTATTTACATTTATAGAAAAAAAAGAAACTTGTCCAAAACTTTTTGATTTTAAG
>CABYOP010000047.1 GCA_902520645.1 uncultured Pelagibacteraceae bacterium
TTTTCTAACATCAGATCAAAAGCTTTTGCTGCGGGCTTAGGATTATATTTGGCGTCTACTATGTCAAAAACATTCTCAAATTGATCATCAATTCCAAGTGATGTGGTTATGTTTTTAACATGTTCTTTACTTCCATTAGTAAAAACAAATTTTCTTAAATTTAAGCTTTCAAGCTCCTTTCTCAAAGTTTTATCTTTCTCTAAGAAGGATAAATCAATATCATGGACATAATCTAAAAACTCTTTTGGTGGGATATTATGATGAATCATTAAACCATTAAGACTTGTGTCATATTTATGAAAATAACTTCTCTGCAATTCTTTAGCCACTTTCAAATCTAAATTTAATTTTTTAGATATATATTCAGTCATTTTTTTACTTACCTGACCGAAAACTGCTTCTAGATCGTGATATAAAACTCCATCACAATCAAAAAGTATATTTTTAATATTCTTCAATTTTATCATTTTCTAATTAATGTACCGGCACCTTTATCAGAGAATATTTCCCATAAACAGGAATGTTTTTTTGTACCATTAATTATACCAACTGCAGTTACTCCGTTATTTACAGCATCTAAACACGCATTAATTTTAGGTATCATGCCTTCAGTTATAGTCTCATTTTTAATCATTTCTAAAATTTCTTTGGAAGATATTTCTTCTATTAGTTTTTTTTCTTTATTTAGGACACCATCAACATTTGTCATTAATAATAATCTCCTAGCTTTTAAAGATTTAGCTATAGCCATAGCAGCTGTATCACCGTTAACATTATAGGTTTGGTTATTTTTGTCTAAGCCTAATGGTGATACAATTGGTACTTTATTTTGTTTTAGAATATTCAATATTGTATCGTTGTTTATTTCAGTTGGTATACCTACAAAACCTAGTTCTTTGGCTTCAGGTATTACTTCAACAATGTTATTATTCTTTGTGTGTATTGAAACACCCTCAGAGCCTTTTTTATTTAAATTCTGTACAATATCATCATTAAAGTCAATTAACACAGACTCTACTATATTTATAATACTTTTATCAGTAACTCTTAAACCTCTAATAAATTTTGATTGAATATTAGATTTCTCTAATTCTCTTTTAATTCTTGGTCCACCACCATGAACAACTACTGTCGAAAGACCTAACTTATTTAAAATAAATAAATCTGTTATAAAATTATTAAATACATTTCTATCAATTAAGACATTTCCACCATATTTAATTACAATTAAATCATTTTTATATTTTTCAATATATTTATTTACTTCACGTAAGGGTGGCCCATCTTCAGGCAGTATATTTTTTAGATCCATGTGATGTTAACTATTTAAAATTATTAGGTTACAGTCTTAACTGTTGTACGCTTCATAATAAAAACTTGTTGTGCCATAGTTAAAATATTATTAACTGTCCAGTAAATTACCAATCCTGCTGGGAAAGGAGCTAATATTATTGTCAAGAAAAGGGGAAAAAACATGAATATTTTTGCCTGCATTGGATCTGTTGGTGCTGGATTAAGTTTCATCTGTACGAACATACTGATACCCATTGCTATTGGCCATGCTCCTATAATTAAAAATGATGGTACGTCATAAGGCAACAAACCAAATAGGTTAAACAATGATGTTGGATCTCTTTCTGATAAATCTTGAATCCAACCGTAGAATGGCATGTGTCTCATTTCGATAGTTACGAATAATACTTTGTATAAAGCAAAAAAAACTGGGATTTGAACTAGAATTGGTAAGCATCCTGACATTGGATTGACTTTTTCTTTTTTATATAGCGCCATCATTGCTTGCTGTAACTTCATCTTGTCATCTTTGTGAAGTTCTTTGAGTCTTGTCATTTCTGGAGTTAATGCCTTCATTTTTGCCATACTTCTGAATGAGAAATTTGCTAGAGGAAAAAATGCTAGTCTTATACAAATAGTAATTGCTATGATTGCTAAACCATAATTTCCAAGCAGTTTAAAGAAGTAGTCTATCCCAAAAAATAATGGTTTGGTGATAAAATATAAAAAACCCCAATCTATCGTTAGATCAAATTTATCTATTTTTAGTGACTCCGCGTATCCATCAATAACATCTACTCTTTTAGCAGCTACTATTATCTGCATTTTATCTTCTATTGAAGAATTGCTATTTAATTCAAGTGGCTCAGTACCTACAAAGTTTACTCTAAATTTATTTTTATAATCGAATGTAGTTTTAAATTCTTTTCCTTTTGGAGGAATTAGTGATGTAATCCAGTATTTGTCTCCAATACCAAGCCATCCTTTTTGAGCGTTTCTTGTGAATTTTTTTTCTTCAATATCATCATAATCTTCCTCAATAAGCTCATCATCAAGTGTTGCAACCAAGCCCTCATGAAGAATATAAAAATTTGTTATCTCTGGCGCCTCATTTCTAATAATTTGGCCATAAGAATAAAAATCATATTTATTATTTGTAGAATTAATTACTCTCTGTTTGACTGTAAATAAGAACTTATCATCAATAGATATTTCTTTTTCAAAGGTAATTCCTTGATCATTAGCCCAAGTTAATTTTATTGGAGATTGTGCAGTAAGTTTATTATTACCTGATACTGACCAAATAGAATTTGAATTAGGTATTTCTACATTTTTGTCGGTTGTGATAAATCCACTCTCTATTAAATATCCTTCTTTAGAATTTCTTGGTGCTAATAAGTTTACTTTTTCACTACTATTTAAAACTACATTGTATTCTTTAAAAGTTAGATCATCTATTGCAGCTCCCTTCAAAGATATTGATCCAATTATACTTTGGTTTTCAAACTGAATTCTTTCACTTTCACTCAATGCCTGTTCTCTTGAAATTTCTGTGACATTTTCTTTTTGATCAAGACTTGGTGCATCAGAATTTTGCTCAGTTTTATTTTTTTCAGCTAAATTTTCTTGAGTTACTGGTGGAGGAGCAAAAAATAAAGTGTAAAGAATAATTACCGCTGCTGATAAAGATATGGCTGCTATTATGTTTCTTGTTTCCATTATTTTTTAATCTTCATTACTTTTTTAACTGGATCAAATCCTTCACCACCACCCAAAAATTTAATAGGATGACAAGACAAAATTCTTTTAATACTCATAAAAAGTCCTTTGACAAAACCAAATTCCTTTAAGGCGTCAA
>CABYOP010000048.1 GCA_902520645.1 uncultured Pelagibacteraceae bacterium
AAAAAAAACAGTCAGAAACCACTAGATTAATTGGTTTAGATCTTGGATCTAAAAGGATTGGAGTTTCAATTTGTGATGAAAAACAATCTATTGCTACACCCTTAAAAACCTTAAACAAAACAAGTGCAGAAAATTTAATAAGTGAACTAAAAATTATTATTGAGGAAAATAATATTAAAGGAATAATAATAGGCTATCCTATTAATATGGATGGGACTTTAGGCAGATCTGCCCAGTCTGTTCATGATATCTCTAACAATATTGATAAAGTTTTAGATATTGATGTTTGTTTATGGGATGAAAGACTATCAACAGTAGGTGCTTTCAACTTATCTAGTCAATTGGATATAAATGTATCTAAAAGGGAAAAAAACATAGATCAGAATGCTGCTGCATTCATACTACAAGGGGCAATAGATTTCTTGAATAATTAATGCTTGCCAAGTAACTGTATTATAGCTATAGAGTTAATTTTAATGGCATCTAAAACCTCTAAAGCTATTAAAATCTCACAAAAACATTTGTTGGGTATTCAAGATCTTTCAATAAATGACATAAATGTCATTCTAAACGAAGCTAAAACCTTTATATCAGTAAACAGAAGTAAGAATAAAAAAATTGATGCTTTAAAAGGTAAAACACAAATAAATCTGTTTTTTGAACCGTCTACAAGAACTCAAAGCTCATTCGAATTAGCAGGAAAAAGATTAGGTGCTGATGTGATGTCAATGAATATGGGAAATTCAGCAATAAAAAAAGGTGAGACACTAATTGACACTGCTATGACATTAAATGCAATGCATCCTGACATTATTGTAATCAGACATCAAGACTCAGGTGCTTGCAACCTTCTTTCTCAAAAAGTTAATTGTGTAGTATTGAATGCTGGGGATGGACGTAGAGAGCATCCTACTCAAGCACTGCTTGATGCTCTAACAATAATTAATCGAAAAGATAAAATCCAAGGTTTAAAAATTGCAATATGTGGAGATATTTTACACTCACGCGTCGCTAGATCAAATATTTACCTGTTAACTATGCTTGGTGCTGAGGTAAATATAGTTGCACCTACAAACTTGATGCCAAAAGAAATAGAAAAATTTGGGGTTAATACTTTTACTGATATGAAAAAAGGACTTAAAGATTGTGACATTGTAATGATGTTAAGATTACAAAATGAGAGAATGACAAGTTCATTCTTGTCATCAAATAGAGAATATTACGAGTACTACGGTTTAACACCTGATAAATTAGATCATGCCAAATCTGATGCCCTTATTATGCATCCAGGTCCAATGAACAGAGGTATAGAGATTGATACCAGGTTAGCGGATGATATTAACAAGAGTGTTATAAAGGAACAGGTCGAACTTGGTGTTGCTGTGAGGATGGCGTGTTTAAAAATATTTTGTGAATAAATGAAAAAACAATACTTTATAAATGCAAATATTATTGATCCTTATAATTCATTAAATGAAAATGGTGGATTAATTATTGATGAAAATGGAAAGATCGAAGCAATAGGTAAAAAAGTAAATAATAATAATCTTCCATCACGAGAAAATCCAATTGACTTAAAAGGTAAATATATCTTTCCTGGTCTTGTAGATATGAGAGTGTTTGTGGGTGAACCAGGTTACGAATATAAAGAAAATTTTAGAACTTTAAGTAATGCTGCTTTATCTGGTGGAGTGACTTCTGTCGTAACTATGCCAAATACAGATCCAATTATAGATAATGTTTCTATTGTAGATTTTTTAAAAAGAAGAGGAAGAGATAAATCTAAGATAAATATTTTTCCTTGTGCATCTTTAACTCATAATACCGAAGGAACTAACATGACTGAATTTGGTCTATTGGCCAAAAAAGGAATAATTGCATTTACAGATGGCGTCAAAACTATTCAAAATACACAACTAATGTCCAGAATAATGAATTCAGCTAAAGACCTAAGTTGTTTAATTATGCAACACGCTGAGGATTTGCATTTGTCAGAGAACGGTATGATTAATTCTGGAATAATTGCCTCAAAGCTTGGACTATCTGGAATACCAGATATTGCTGAAAGAATTATAATTGAAAGAGATTTGACATTACTTGAAAAAATTAAATGTAGATATCACATTTCACAACTTTCCTCTTCAATGTCTGTTGATATTATAAAGCAAAGAAAAGAAGATATAAAATTTACATCAGGTGTTTCAATAAATAATTTATCTTTGAATGAAAATGACATTGGAGATTTTAAAACTTTTTTAAAATTATCTCCTCCTCTAAGAAAAGAAGAAGATAGAGAATCATTGGTGCAAGGATTAAAAGATGGGGTGATTGATGTAATCGTTTCAGATCATAAACCTGAAGACGAAGAATCTAAAAGATTAACATTTTCACAAGCTGCAACTGGGGCATCAGGCATTGAAACACTATTATCATTAAGCTTAGAATTATTTCATAATGGATCTATTAAACTTGATACTATAATTCAAGCATTGACATCAAATCCTGCTAAAATATTAAATATAAATAAAGGAAACTTATCTATTGGAAATGATGCTGATTTTTGCATTGTAGATATAGACAAACCTTGGGTTGTTAAAAAAGAAAATTTAATCTCTAAATCAAAAAATACCTCTATAGAGGATAAAAAACTGCAAGGAAAAGTAACCAATACGTTTGTAAAAGGTCAGGAATTATTTAAAGTATAAAAATGGAATTTTTAACTATAGGTATAATCTCATACCTAATGGGTTCTATACCTTTTGGATTTATACTAACAAAAACTTTTTTAAAAAAAGATATAAGAGAAATTGGATCTGGTAATATAGGTGCAACAAATGCATTAAGAACAGGTAATAAATTAATTGGTTATTCAACCCTTTTGTTAGATGTTATCAAAGCTATACTTCCTGTGCTATATGTAAAAATTAATCATCCAGAATTAATTTATATTGCATCTCTTTGTGCTTTTTTAGGTCATGTTTTCCCTGTTTGGTTAAAGTTTAAAGGTGGTAAGGGTGTCGCCACATATGTGGGAATATTGTTTACTATAAATATTTTTTTAGGTTTTATTTTTTGTGTGTCTTGGTTACTAGTTTTTTTAGTATCAAAGTATTCT
>CABYOP010000049.1 GCA_902520645.1 uncultured Pelagibacteraceae bacterium
TTTTCTTTTTTTCTTTTTCCTCATCAGCATTACTTTTATCGTTTTCAATTTCTTTTTCTTCTGTTTGGATTTCTAAATCTTTTTCAATAGGATCATCTATCTCTAATTTTCCTTCGGCAATATTTTCCTCTTCTTTAGCCTCGACTTGTTTTGATAATTCTTCTCTAGCTTTCTCCTCTTCTTCTTTAATTTTATCTAGATCAGCTTTTGGTATTTGATAATAATCTGATTGAATGTCATTAAAAGACAGAAAGCCATGTCTTTCTCTTCCAAAGTCGATAAAAGCTGCCTGAAGAGAAGGTTCAATTCTACTTACTTTACCTAAATAAATATTATTTTTAATTAAGTTATTCTTTAAACCTTCGTATTCGTAATCTTCAATATTTTCGCCAGTTTTAAGTACAACTCTAGTTTCATTGGGATGCGAAGCATCGATATATAAATTTTTTTCCATAATATTGCAATTGTTGATTTCATTAAATTTTTTAAGTTTAAATAAATTTTGTTTAATTCTTCTGCCTTATCTTTAACAAATTCCGAGATATAATGGAATTAAAATGAATAATTTTTTAAAGAATATTCTTATTATTTCGACATCTATAGTTCTTTTAACTGGTATTTTGATAGTTGGTCTTTTATGGAATTATTCAAATGATATTCCTGATTATAAATTTTTAAAAAATTATAAACCACCTGTTTCAAGCAAGGTTTATTCAGGTGAAGGGGAGATAGTTGCTGACTTTTCTCAAGAAAAAAGAGTATTTGTGCCTTACAGCTCAATTCCTAAAAATGTAATAAATGCATTTTTATCAGCAGAGGATAAGAATTTTTTTTCACACCCAGGTGTAGATGCCAAAGGAGTGTTGAGAGCAGTTGTTAATAATATATCTAATATTATTTCCTCTAAACGATTAGAGGGTGCCTCAACAATAACTCAACAAGTGGCAAAAAATTTTTTATTAACAAATGAAGTTAGTATTAATAGAAAAATCAAAGAAGCAATTTTGGCATTTAGGATCGAAAGAGCACTTTCTAAAGAAAGAATATTAGAATTATATCTAAATCAAATATACTTGGGAAGTGGAGCATATGGAGTAGCAGCTGCTAGTTTGGAATATTTTGATAAATCAATTAAAGATTTGAATTATTTAGAAGCCGCTTTACTAGCCGCATTACCAAAAGCCCCAAGTAGGTACAATCCATATAGAGATATTGAGCTAGCGAAGTTTAGAAGAAATTTAGTTTTAAAAAATTTATTTGATAATAATTACCTAACCCCAGAAGGGTATGAGAAATTAAAAACTCAAGAAATAATATTAAGTAAAAATGAAAAAATATATCTAGAAGATGCACAATATTTTATTGAAGATGTTAGAAAAAATGTAATTGAAAACTTTACTTATGATAAAGTGTATAAACAAGGCTTCAATATAAATACACCTATCAATTTAGAATTTCAAAAATTTGCTACTAACTCCTTAAGAAAAGGACTAATTTCATATGATCAAAGGAAAGGTTGGAGAGGATCATTAACTAACAAAATTTATAATAGTGATTGGAATAAAGATTTAAAAAAGTTTGATTTAGAAAAATCAATTAATTGGTCATTAGCAATAGTAAAAAAAATAAGAAAATTCTCTGCAGAAATTGAGACTGAGGATAAAATTGAAGGTATAATTGAATACAAAGATATTTCTTGGACGAAAAAAGAATTTAAAAATGTATTGAAACCAGGAGACATTATATATGTAAAAAAAATAAAAGATAAAAAATTTAGTTTACAACAATTACCTAAAATTAATGGAGGAATTATTGTTATGGATCCTTACACTGGGAGGATTTTGGCACTTAGTGGTGGATTTAGTTTTAAAAAAAGTGAATTTAATAGAGCAACTCAAGCAAATAGACAGCCAGGCTCTGCCTTTAAACCATTTGTCTATGCATTAGCGTTAGAAAATAATTATACCCCAACATCGTTAATATTAGACGCACCTTTAGTTTTAGATCAAGGTGATGATCTAAAGATGTGGAAACCTGAAAATTATGGAAAAAAATTTTATGGTCCATCTACACTTAGAATTGGATTAGAAAAATCTAGAAATTTAATGACTGTACGAATTGCTCAGAATCTTGGTGTAGAAAAAATTGTAAATTTTTCAAAAGATCTCAAAATTTACAAAAATCCAGAAGAATTATTGTCTATATCTTTGGGTTCTGCGGAGACTACACTCTTAAATTTAACATCAGCTTATTCTGCTTTTGTAAATGGTGGAAAACTTGTTGAGCCAATATTAATTGATAGAATTCAAGATAGTGAAGGAAACACTATATACAATAATAACATGAGACAGTGCATAGATTGTGATCAAATTTCTTATTTGAGTAACGATTATCCCAAAATTAAAAATAACTATAAGCAAATTTTTTCACCTGCTACTGCATATCAAACAACTTCAATTCTTGAAGGTGTGGTTCAAAGAGGTACAGGAAGAAAACTTAGAGACTTGAAATTAAATATTGCAGGTAAAACTGGTACAACTAACAAAAATACAGATACATGGTTTATTGGCTTTACTTCAAACTTATTAGTAGGTGTTTATGTAGGCTCAGATAATCCGTCACCCCTTGGAAAGTATGAAACTGGCTCAAAAACTGCACTACCAATTTTTAAAGATTTTATTAAGCAAGCTGTTAAAAAATCAGATGCTAGGCCATTTAAAGCAGCCGAAGATACAATTATGATGGTAGTAGATCCTAAAACAGGCCAAAAAGCCAAATTTTCATCAAAAAATACTATTATTGAGGTTTTTAAA
>CABYOP010000050.1 GCA_902520645.1 uncultured Pelagibacteraceae bacterium
ATTCCTCTAACTGATTATGTAATCTATGCTGCTAATTCAAGTAACAATTTCGAAAATCTTAGTGGTATAAAAAATTTTGTAAGTTTATTAAATGAAAATCATAAAAAAACAAAAATACTTTTTACTAGCTCTGGTGCAGTTTACGGTCCTAGAAATATTTTAAAAAAATTTAAAGAGTCAGATAATATAAACAAAAATAAAGTTAACAATTTTAGTGGTTATAAAAAAGAGTATTCTAAAGCTAAAATACTTATGGAGAAAGAATTTCAAAACTTAGCCAAACAAGGATACTGTGTTTCTATAGCTAGATTATTTTCCTTTATTGGCAAAAGAATTATGATTAATAAAAATTTTGCAGTTACAGATTTAATTAACCAGGGTAAAAATAAACATAACTCAATTATTAAGTTAAGTGATAGCCGTGATATTTATCGAAGCTACATGAATTCAGAAGACTTAATAAGATGGCTTGTTAAAATTTTAAGTAGTTCTAATAAAAAATGCGACGTTTATAATGTTGGATCTAATGAATCTACAACAATATTGCAATTAGCAAAAATCATAGCAAAATATTTTAATAAATCAGTAAAAATAAAAACTAAACCAAGAAGAAATCAATCAATCGACTATTATGTTCCATCAATTTCAAAGGCAAAGAGAAAATTAAATTTAAAACTTAATTTCACATTAAATAAATCAATTAATCAATTATTGAATTTTAAAGATATTTAAAAATAGTTGAATTCTATTTAACTTTAAAAGTAAAATTTTTATGTCCCGTGTATGATAGAAATATTGTAACTAACATAGCAACAGCTTGTGAAATATAGATATTTATATTTAAAATAGAAACAAATAACCATAGAACAAATATTCCAACAACTGCTTTTACACCGTAAACAACATATGATCTAAGATATTCAAAAAACCAATTAGTGTTTATAGTTTTAAATACAAATCTTTTAAACATTATAAATGCAAAAGTTATATTAATAATGTTATTTAAAATACCTACCCCAATAATACCAATAAGCTCAAAAAATAAAAAGTAATTTACTAGACCAACAGAATATCCAAAAATTGTATTTAAAAAACCTACAATTAAAAATTTTTTTGGTAGCTTGTTATAGATGCTATATAAAAAATCCATTAATAAATAATTAAAATTTATTTATTGCGTTATCAAATTTTAAATCCTCTTTTTTCTATTTTTTGTTTCAAGGATTTTATTTTAGAGTAGGGACCATCAATATTGTTAATCTTCAAAGGATCTCCTTTTTTTAATTTAGTTGTCAAAGTTTCACCATTAAGCAATTCCCTACAGGAAAGTTGCCCTTTTTGAAGTGGAATAGCCAGAAAAAAATTTTTGTTAAGATTTTTGCTATTTATTTCAAATCCCTCTTTAAGATCTTTTTTTGCATAAACACCTCTAACTAATTTATCTAAATACTCTGTTTCATTTTTAGAAATTATTCTTCTTTCATCAGATAATGGACCACACATCTCCACTGATTTATGAAATGCTTTAAACCATTCGTCAATTTGGTGTGGTAGAGAATTGTATTTAGATACTTGCACATCCTCATATTCAATATCTATGTGTCTTTCCCAGGTTCTAGCTCCTTTTGCATAAGAAATATTCATCGAAGATGACCAATCTGTGTATTCATGTGAAGAAAATCCTATAACGTTTTCAGGATATCTATTTTTTAAATAATCTATTTGATTAAGTGCTAAATCATAGTCTTCAGATGGATAAAGAGAAACACAATGATTAATTGCCAAATCTATTTTTCTATTTTTAAAAAATAAAACAACATCGTCTAAATCCTTTTCTGAAACTCCACCTGTTGATACAATTACAGGTTTTTTAGTAGTAGCAATCTTTTCTATCAAAGGCCAATCATTACAATCTGAACTTGCTATTTTTATAATTGGGAATTTAAAATCAACACATAAATCTACAGATTTTTCATCAAAAGGTGTAGCCATTGGAATGCAATCATTTTTTATAATATGATCAACTAATATTTTATATCCTTTTTTACCTAATTTGGTGCTTAGTGTTTTTTTAATATATCTCTCATCTAAATCTTTATAAGAGTCATGTATGAAGTTATCTACATCTCTAAACTGAAGTTTAATTGCGGCCTTTATTTTGTTAAATCTTACAACTTGACCATATTCAGAAATAATTTTTTTTCCTCTTTCTAATGAACCGAGGTGGTTATTAGCAAGTTCAAGTACAAACAGATTATTAAATATAGATTTTGAATTTTTCATAAATTATATTTCGACAGTTTTACCAACCCTATCAGAGTTTCGTCAACTATAGATTTGTTTATGATGGTATTTAAATTTGTTTTATTTTTAAAGTATTGTTTAATTACAGGTATTTGTTTTGGAATGCCCCCTAATAAAATTATATTTTTCAATTTATATTTTTTTAAAGGAAGTGCATTAACATAATTAACATATTGATCACAATACGATTTTAAAACAATTGTTATAAATTTTTTATAATTTTTTTTATATTTATTAGTGTTTAGAAATTTCTTAAGTTTTGAATAGTCTAAATCAATTAAATCTTTGCACTGTTCCAATTCATTTAAAGAAATATTATTAAATATCTTCCAAAAAGATTTTTTTTTATTGGTTAATTTGTCAATTTTTTCAGCAATAATATTTAAAGATCTTCCAGAAGGAATATGGGTTTTGCAAC
>CABYOP010000051.1 GCA_902520645.1 uncultured Pelagibacteraceae bacterium
CAGAAGATGATTTGATGTATGCTTTGATATTAAAAAATTTATCTGATCGTCAAATCTCAATTGATAAAAAATTAATAGATTTTATTATCAAAAGAATAACTAGATCTTATGGTAAAATATCCGATTTCATATATAAAATCGACGAAATTAGTTTAAAAAGAAAAAAGCCAATCGACTTTAAAATTATAAAAGAGGCTTTAGGAGAGTAATTGAATAAGTACAGAACACATAAATGTGACGGGTTAAGAAAAAATGATGTTGGCAAAAACGTCTCTCTTTCTGGATGGATAAATAAAAAAAGAGATCATGGAAATTTATTATTTATTGATCTTAGAGATAATTATGGGATCACTCAGTGTATAATTGATAAGGAAAATAAAAATTTTTCAGAATTAGAAAAGATACAGCTTGAGACAGTAATCAAGGTTAATGGTAAAGTTGTAAATCGTTCTGTTGAAACCAGAAATAAGGATATCGAGACTGGAGAAATTGAGGTTGTAATATCTGAATATGAGACATTAGGTATTTGTAAAGAATTACCAATGCCTGTTTTTAGTGATCAAGAGTATGCAGAGGAGATAAGACTAAAATATAGGTTTTTAGATTTAAGAAGAAAAAAAATTCACGAGAATATCATATTAAGATCTAAAGTTATTTCTTACATAAGAAATGAAATGACGAAATTAGGTTTTTTAGAATTTCAGACTCCAATTTTAACTTCTTCTAGTCCTGAAGGTGCAAGAGATTTTCTTGTACCTAGTCGTTTAAACCCAGGAAAGTTTTATGCTCTACCTCAGGCCCCACAACAATTTAAACAATTAATAATGATATCAGGTTTTGATAAATATTTTCAGATAGCTCCTTGTTTTAGAGATGAAGACGCTAGGGCCGATAGAAGCCCAGGTGAATTTTACCAACTTGACTTAGAAATGTCTTTTGTCGAGCAAGAGGATGTATTCAATATCGTAGAAAAACTAATGGTTAATACATTTAAGAATTTTTCTGATAAAAAATTAATGTATGATGTTTTTCCAAAGATCCCTTACTCCGAAGCAATGCTTAAGTATGGAAGTGATAAACCCGATTTAAGAAATCCTCTTATTATAAATGATATTACAGAAATATTTGATAGGGAGGATGTTACATTTGATATTTTTAAAAAATTAGTACGATCTGGATCTAAAGTAAGAAGTATCACTACCAAAGATACAAAAGATAAACCTAGAAGCTTTTTTGATAATATTGATAAATGGGCTAAAGATCAAGGTGCTTCAGGATTAGCATACTTTACCTTTGAAAAAAATAATAAAATTTCAGCTAAAGGACCAGTAGGAAAATTTTTTTCTGAAAAGGCACTCGTAGAAATAATGAAAATTACTAAATCCAAGATAGGGGATAGTATTTTTTTAGCATGTGGAAAGCAAAATGAATTAGAGAAAATAACAGCACTTGCTAGAGATAAAATTGCGAAAGATTTAGATCTAATTGATGACAATACTTTTGCTTTCTGTTGGATTGTTGACTACCCAATGTTTGAAAATGATGAATTTACAAATAAGATTAAATTTAGTCATAACCCATTTTCTATGCCACAAGGAAAATTAAAAGACAAAGATTTTGAAAATCCCCTTGATATTCTTGCATATCAATATGATATAGTTTGTAATGGAATAGAGTTATCTTCTGGTGCGATAAGAAATCATAAACCTGATCTTATGTATAAACTTTTTTCAATTGCAGGATACAATAAAGCAGAGGTAGACGAAAAATTCAGTGGGATGATCAACGCATTGAGTTATGGTGCACCGCCACACGGCGGTATTGCACCTGGAATAGATAGAATTGTAATGCTTCTAGCAAATGAAAAAAATATAAGGGAAGTTACAATGTTTCCTATGAACCAAAACGCTCAAGACTTAATGATGAAGGCTCCCTCAGAGATTAATGAAGAGCAATTGAAAGAGTTAAACTTATCAATCAAAATTAAAAATTAAAAATTAAAAATTATTTTTTTCCCTTTAAGCTAATTTTAACGTCAGATAGATCTATTAGATTTTTTTTATAATTATTTCTCACAAATCCTTTGCTTGTAATATCTTTAACAATTTTTAGTAGTTGATTTTGATCTTCTGAGTTTTGAGAATCTGAACTAATTGTATCGTTTCCACCAATTGATGGAGTGTGCGCAAGATCTTCTCTATTTTGATAAGAAATTGCTAATTCCCTAAAAATATAGTCTAAAATAGATGTAGCACTTAAAATTCTATCATTTCCCAAAACTTTACCTGATGGCTCAAATTTTGTTCCAACAAACGCACTTATGAACTCATCTAAAGGCACTCCATATTGAAGGCCAAGAGAAACTGCAATTGCAAAATTATTCATCAAAGCTTTAACTAGCTCACCTTCTTTACTCGTATCGATGAATATTTCTCCAATTTTCCCATCTTCGTATTCACCGGTATGCAAATAGACTTTATGATCCCCAATTGTTGCTTTCTGAATATATCCTTTTCTTCTGTCAGGCATACTAAATC
>CABYOP010000052.1 GCA_902520645.1 uncultured Pelagibacteraceae bacterium
ATTGACTATCAACTACTTTTAAGTAGTTTGTTAAATTATGAATCTAGTCATAGTTGAAAGTCCTGCAAAAGCTAAGACAATTAATAAATACTTAGGAGATAATTATACCGTTTTAGCTAGTTACGGTCATATTAGAGATTTACCATCAAAAAATGGTTCGGTTGATCCGGATCAAAATTTTAAAATGGAATGGGAAGTTGATAACTTTTCAAAAAAATATCTTAAAGATATTACTGATGCTGCAAGAGAATCATCTAAAATTATTTTAGCAACAGACCCTGATCGTGAAGGAGAAGCAATAGCATGGCATGTAAAGGAATATTTGAATGAAAAAAAACTACTTAAAGATAAAGAGGTTGAAAGAGTTGTGTTCAACGAAATTACTAAAAAGGCTGTTACTTTTGGAATTGAAAATCCAAGGCAAATCGAGCCCTTGCTAGTTGATGCCTACATGGCAAGAAGAGCACTTGATTACCTTGTTGGTTTTAATATTTCACCAATATTGTGGACTAAACTTCCTGGATCAAAGTCAGCAGGTAGAGTGCAATCTGTTGCCTTAAAATTAATAACAGAAAGAGAACATGAAATTGAGTTATTTAATCCAGAAGAGTTTTGGACTTTAAGTTTAAAATTTCAAGATGAGAATAAAAATTCAATTACTGCAAGCATCTATCAATTAGATGGTGAAAAAATTGAAAAATTTACCTTTAAAAAAAAAGAAAATATTGAAAAAGCAATCTCTGGACTAAAGAATAAAAAATTTAATATTAGTGATATTTCATCAAAAATCGTTAATAGAAATCCATCTGGTCCATTTACAACTTCTACACTACAACAAGTTGCTTCAAGTAGATTGGGATTTGGTGCTTCTAGAACTATGCAAATTGCACAAAAACTTTATCAAGGAATTGAAATTGACGGAGATACAGTTGGTTTAATAACCTACATGAGAACTGATGGTACAAACTTATCAGCTGATGCTATTAGTGATTTTAGAAATTTTATTAAAAAAAGTTATGGGAATGAGTACATACCTGAAAAAGCTAATAACTATTCTGGAAAAAAAGCAAAAAATGCTCAAGAAGCACATGAAGCTATAAGGCCAACAGATATTAATAGATCTCCTGAAACTATTAAAAAATATTTAAGTACTGATCAAAATAAATTGTACAATTTGATATGGAGTAGAGCTTTATCGTCTCAAATGGTTTCTGCAAAATTTGATAGAAATACAATTACTGTTGAAACTGATGATAAAAATACAATTTGTAAAACAAGTGGCTCAGTATTAAAATTTGATGGGTTTTTAAAAGTTTATAAAAATCTAAATTCAGATGACGATGACGAGATACTTCCGGAGGTAAAAAAAGGACCTATAAATATTGAATCCTTTTTAGATGAACAACATTTCACACAACCTCCTCCAAGGTACTCAGAAGCAAGCTTGGTTAAGAAACTAGAGGAACTTGGAATTGGAAGACCTTCTACGTATGCAAGTATAATATCTACAATTTCTAATCGCGGATACGCTGAGATAACTAATAAGAGATTTTTTCCAACTGATCGTGGAAAATTAATTTCTGCCTTTTTAGAGAAATTATTTTCTAAATATGTTGATTATAATTTTACAGCAGGATTAGAAGATCAATTAGATGAAATTACAACTGGAAAAGAAAGTTGGATAAAAGTTTTAGAATTATTTTGGAAAGACTTTAATAACAACGTATCAGAAGTAAAAGAGAAAAGAACTAGAGAGGTTTTGGATTTACTAAATGAAAGTTTGGGTGCGTTAATATTTGATAAAGATGAAAGTGGTAATGTTGTAAGAAAGTGCCAATTGTGCAATACAGGATCGTTGAGTTTAAAAAATAGTTTTAGGGGTGGTGCATTTATAGGTTGCTCTAATTATCCAGAATGTAAATTTACTAGACCTCTATCTAAAGCTAAGGCTGCAGCACAGGCTCAATTAGCTGAACCAAAATATTTAGGTAAACATGACAATGGAAATGATATCTTTCTCAAAAATGGAAGATTCGGACCTTATTTGCAATACGAAAAGATTTTAGATCAAATTGAAGAAGAAATTAGTAAGAAGAAAAAACGGAAAACTAAAAAAGCTAAAACCGATGTAAATGAACTATTAAAAAATGTATCCATTCCAAAAGGAATTGAATTGGATAGTATTGATATTGAGAAAGCAAATTTTTTATGTTCACTGCCAAAATCTTTGGGCATTAATCCAGATAATCAAAAAGAGATTTCTCTAAACACAGGAAGATTTGGACCTTATTTAAAATGTGAAAATAAATCTGCTAGACTAGAAAATGTTGAAGAAATATTTTCAATAGGTTTGAATAGAGCAATAACATTAATAGCTGATGCTAAACCAGGTAGAATGTCATCCTCTATCATTAAAGATCTTGGAGAACATCCAGAAGACAAAAAACCAGTGAGAATCATGAAGGGGCAATATGGGCCATATATAAAATATAAATCTCTAAATGCGACAATTCCTGAGGA
>CABYOP010000053.1 GCA_902520645.1 uncultured Pelagibacteraceae bacterium
ATTTAGACAAGAACTTATAAATGGCATTATCGACCAGGAATGTTTATTTATAAGTAAAAACTTACTAAAAAAATTAGAAAAATTTTCTTGATATTTTATAGTTAAGTTATAAATTCAATATGCCAGATAAACGACTTATCGCTTTAATTTATTAAAGAGGAAAGTCCGGGCTCTACAAGGAAACAGTGCCAGGTAATACCTGGCGGGGGCAACCCTAGGGATAGTGCCACAGAAAATAAACCGCCATAACATGGCAAGGGTGAAAAGGTGTGGTAAGAGCACACCGGTTCTATTGGTAACAATGAACGCTGGAAAACCCCACTGGGAGCAAGACTAAGTAGAGATGACATTGTTGAAAAACTAAAAGTCTTCCTTGGCTAGTCATCAGGGTTAGTTGCTTGAGCTTAAGAGTGATCTTAAGCCTAGACAAATGGTAAGTTTAAATGACAGAACCCGGCTTATAGTTTGTCTGGCAAAACTATTAGAATTACTAAAATAAATAAAATAGTCTTTTTATGCCTCATGAACGAGACATAAATATTTTTTTTTGATCATTAAGTACAAAATTAAAAAAAGATTTACCTTAATTCTTAATAAGGATTTAAAAAAATCATCAAAATCAATGAAAAACATTCAAGATTCTAGGTTTGACAGAGAATATAAATACCCATATATTCCCATATATTCCCAATTATGGAATTTAAATATTATATAAATTATGTTTTTAAGTACTTACGAGAACAAACTAGACAAAAAGGGAAGAGTTTCAGTGCCTGCTAGTTTCAGATCTCATTTGTCAAATTTAGGATACAATGGTGTTATCTGTTACCCTTCATTTAATAATTCATCTATAGAGGCATGTTCGCAAGATAGAATTGAAAAAATTTCATCAGCTATAGACTCTTTAAATCCTTTTGAGGAAAAAAGAGATTTTTTTGCAACCTCAATCCTAGCAGAAAGTACTAATTTACAATTTGATAGTGAGGGAAGAATCTCAATTTCATTTAAATTATTAAAACATGCAAAAATAAAAAATAGCATGGTGTTTGTTGGTCAGGGTCAAACTTTCCAAATATGGGAACCAACAGCTTTTGAAAAATTTAAGGTTAGTGCGAGAAAAAAAGCAAATTTAAATCGAGCGAACCTTAAATGGGAAAAACATTTAAACAACAAAGAGGGGAACTAAGATGACTATTAACTTTAAAGCACCAGAAATTAAGGAACTACAACCACGACTACTAGTACTAGGAGTTGGAGGAGCAGGTGGTAATGCAATTAACGAAATGATTGAAAATAATATGCAAGGAGTGGAGTTTATTGCAGTAAATACCGATGCGCAAGATTTAAAGTTAAGTAAAGCGAAATCAAGAATTCAAATAGGGTTAAATTTAACTAAAGGTTTGGGTGCAGGTGCAAAACTTGATATTGGCCAAGCTGCAGCTGATGAGTCACTAAATGAAATTATCAATACCTTGCAAGGTGCAAACATGGTTTTTATTGCAGCAGGTATGGGTGGTGGAACGGGCACTGGTGCTGCTCATGTCATCGCAAGAGCTGCTAAAGAATTAAATATTTTAACCGTAGGCGTTGTAACACTTCCATTTTTATACGAAGGCCCCTCTAGAATGAGAAGAGCACAACAAGGTTTAGAAGAATTAAGGAAACATGTAGATACAATAATCGTTATTCCAAATCAAAACTTGTTTAAAATAGCTAACGAGCAAACAACATTTGAAGAGTCATTTAATCTGTCAAATAATGTTTTGATGCATGGAGTCCAAAGTGTTACAGATTTAATGGTAAGGCCTGGCATAATTAATTTAGATTTTGCAGATGTTGAAACTGTTATGGCTTCAATGGGTAAAGCTATGATGGGTACAGGAGAAGCAGAAGGCGAAGGTCGTGCAATGCAAGCTACAGAAATGGCAATTAATAATCCTTTAATAGATGATTACACTTTGAAAGGAGCTAGAGGTTTATTAGTAAACATAACAGGTGGTAAAGATTTGAAACTTTTTGAAGTTGATGAAGTAGTGAATAAAATTAGATCTGAGGTTGATACTGAAGCAGAGGTTATAATTGGAGCAATAACAGACTCTGAGCTTGATGGTAAAATTAGGGTTTCAATTGTTGCAACCTCACTAGATGGTCAACAACCAGAGTCAAAATCAGTCGTAAATATGGTTCATAGAATCCATAATCGAAATCCTGGTTATTCAGATTTTTCAAATATTGGATCATCTGCATCTTTTAATTTCTCAAACATAACATCTTCAAGTCCAATTACTCATGGAGCTAATGCTTTGAAGCTTGAAAATGAAATAGTTCAGGAGCAACAGAATGAAACAAATCATACAAATGTTACAAGGGAAGAGTTTTTAGAAAGCACAAGTTCTGTGACAGAAAATG
>CABYOP010000054.1 GCA_902520645.1 uncultured Pelagibacteraceae bacterium
TATTTTATTTAATCAAGTTATTTATAATCTTTTTCTATCTAGTATCTTGGCATATGCCCCATTGTTGTAACCCTAAACTAGGAAAAGGTTATATAAGTATTTATGACAGAATCCTAATGAGAATAAAAGATAATAGTATTGAAAGTACAAAATATAGAGATTTACCCAGAATGTATTTAAGAAAATTATTTAAAATTGATTAAGGTAATTCGTAATTTGACGTTTTGTGAAATCTAAAAGGTCTTTTTTATTTTTAATATAAAATATTTCCCATTCTGAAATTAATCTTAATGATTTATTGATATTATATTTTGGCATCCAACCTAAACTTTTCTTTGATTTAAATGAGCTGAGTTTTAAAACATTACTTTCTTTATAAAAGTTCTTTTTTTTAATTCTTACTTTAATCTTAACCTTATTTTCAAAATTTCTATTTAAAATTGAAACAACTTTATAAACATTTATATTATTACTTTTTTTAGGACCAAAATTCCAACCACCATTAACTAAATTTTTATTTTTATTATTAATTTTCATTAATAGTAATATATAACCATATAATGGCTCAATAACATGCTGCCAAGGCCTGATTGCGTTAGGGTATCTTAAATGCATTATTTTTTTTTCTTTCAACGATCTAAAAAAATCTGGAATAACTCTGTCCTTTGCAAAGTCCCCACCTCCTATTACATTGCCTGCTCTAGCAGTCACACAAGATATTTTATCTTTTAAAAAAAAAGATTTAGAATAGGAGTGACAAATGAGTTCGGCACACGCTTTGGAGCTGCTATAAGGGTCTTCACCTCCTAACTCATCATTTTCTGAAAAAAAATTTTTTTTATTTCTATTTTTATAAACTTTATCTGTTGTTATGATCAATACATTTTTAATAGTTTTAATTTCTTTTACAGCCTCTAATATATTTAGTGTTCCATTTGCATTTACATTGAATGTATGTGCGGGGTCATCATAAGAGTCTCTAACCAAAGGCTGGGCAGCCATATGAATCAAAAAATCTGGTTTACAATTTGACAAATATTTTTTCAATTTAGATTGATTTCTAATATCACCAATTATCGATTTTTTTAAAATTCGATTTAGTTTTAAAATATTAAATAAGCTTAACTTTTTTTGTTTTAATGAATAACCATAAACTTTAGCTCCTAATACATGAAAAAAAATAATAAGCCAACTTCCTTTAAAACCTGTGTGCCCTGTTAAAAAAATTTTTTTATTTTTCCAAAATTTTTTCAAAGATGCAAAATGACTACTCATTCCAAATTTTCCATGGAACTTTTTTTGAATTCCATAAATTTTCAAGATGATTTTTATCTCTTAATGTGTCCATTGAATACCAAAAACCCTCATGTTTGTAAGCTGAAAGTTGTTTTTGTTGTGAAATTTTTTCAAGTGGCTCTCTTTCCCAAATACAATTTTTCTTTGTTAAATATTTAAAAATTTTTTTATTCAGTACAAAAAAACCACCATTTATCCATCCCCCATCTCCCTGTGGTTTTTCCAAAAACTTTTGAACCATTTCATCTTGGATTTCTATAGCACCAAACCTACCACTAGGCTTAACAGCTAAAACTGTTGCTATTTTTTTTTTTTTTTTATGAAAATCAATAGTTTTTTTAATATTTGCATTTGTGAGTCCATCACCATAAGTTAAGCAAAAATTTTCACCTACATAAGGTTCAATTTTTCTAATCCTGTCGCCTGTAAGTGAATCTTGACCAGTATCTATTAAAGTTATCTTCCAAGGCTCGGTATTTTTTTTATGGACTTTTACCTTATTGGTTCTCACGTCTACTGTTATATCTGTAGTATGAAGATAGTAATTAGTAAAATATTCTTTAATAAGATAACCTTTGTAACCACAGCAGATTATAAAATCATTTAGGCCATAACTGGAGTAAATTTTCATTATGTGCCAGAGTAAAGGTTTCCCTGCAATTTCTATTAAAGGCTTAGGTCTAGTTATTGTTTCTTCTGAAATTCTAGATCCTAGACCACCAGCTAATATTACAACTTTCATAAATTACTACTAAAGATCATCAACATATAATGTATAACCTAATTTCAATCAATAAATTTTATTTTAGTAGATAATTAATCAAAAAAGTTTACTTGGTACTTTTACAAAAAATAGTAACTATTTCGATTTAATCTTATTAAATAATTCTATATTTAAAAATATCAGAAAACCAGAAATAGCAAATACAAGCCTATCTAGTGTCAATGGTATAAGATAAGAAAAATCAGTTGGCTCATTTATAAATACAGCATAAATGAAAACAAAAGATAGTAGAATAAAACTAAGTATAAATTTATTTTTTTTAAAATAATCAAAATGAATATGCAT
>CABYOP010000055.1 GCA_902520645.1 uncultured Pelagibacteraceae bacterium
TGCTGAAAACGTTAGAGCTGGAATTCAAGGAATAGGTAAAGGACAAAAAGAGGCTGCTGCATCTATTGGATTAACACCAGGACAAGTTTTAAAATTAGTAATCATGCCTCAAGCTTTAAGAATTATTATTCCTCCTACAACAAATCAATATCTTAATTTAACAAAAAATTCTTCTTTAGCTGCTGCGATAGCTTATCCTGATTTAGTTTTAGTATTTGCTGGAACCGCAATGATGCAAACAGGAAGAGCAATTGAAATAGTTGCAATTACAATGGCGACATATTTAACAATTAGTTTATCAATTTCGGTATTTATGAATTGGTACAATAAATCAATCGCTATTAAGGAAAAATAAATATTATGAGTAAAGTTAACTTATTAAAGCCCAACAGAGAAAATATTAATTTATTTTTAGCGCTAGGAGTTTTATTTTTCTCATTAGGCATACTCGATTTTTATTTAAATAATTTTTATGAAAAAAATATAACTGGGTTTTTACCAGGTTTTATAAGTTTCTTCACACCTCTAATTTTTGGAATGATCGGTCTGCATTTTGTTAGAATTGAATTTTCAGGAATTAAAAAATTAGATGAACTAAATAAAAATATAAATACTAGTAACTTCAATGCAGCTCTTAGCTTTTGTATAATATTATTATTAATATTTTCAATTCCACCATTATTAAACTGGTTTATCTTTGATGCAAATATTGCAGGTGATACCAAAGAAGCATGTACTGGAGGAGGAGCTTGTTGGGTTTACATTAAAGTATGGTTTAACAGATTTATGTATGGAATGTATCCAAATGCTGAACAATGGAGGGTAAATGCTACATTTATAATTGTCCTAGTTTTAATGGGATTAGGTTATTTCTTCCCACTAAGATTTAAAAAATATTTAACATTATATTATGTAATTTTTTTACCAATAATTTCATTTTTATTAATTTACTATTTGATCTCTGGTGGTGAATTTGGTTTAGAATGGGTTGAAACTGGAGCATGGGGCGGTCTATCCCTAACATTTATTGTCTCATTCTTCTCTTTAATCTTTTGTTTTCCTATTGGTATGATGTTGGCTTTAGGTAGAAGATCTGATTTACCAGTTGTAAAATATTCATCTTTAACTTTTATTGAGTTTTGGAGGGGCGTACCATTGATTACAGTATTATTTATGTCAGCAGTCATGTTTCCAATGTTTCTTCCTGATGGTACTTATGTTGATAAGTTAATTAGAGTTATTGCTGCAATTGTTTTATTTGAAGCTGCTTATACTGCAGAAGTTATAAGAGGAGGGTTACAAGCTCTCCCAAGAGGCCAATATGATGCCGCTAAATCTCTAGGAATGGGATATTGGAGATTACATTTATTGGTTATCTTGCCTCAAGCACTTAAATTAGTTATTCCCGGAATTGCAAATACTTTTCTTGCATTAGTAAAAGATACACCTCTTATATTTGTTGTTGGTCTTTTAGAATTAGCGGGGATGCTTGGTCTTGCAAAAACTAATCCTAAATGGCTAGGTTTCTCTATGGAGGGGTATGTTTTTGCTGGAATAATTTTCTGGATTATTTGTTATTCAATGAGTAAGTATAGTTATAACTTAGAACTTAAGTACAAAACAGATAGATAAAAAATGTCAGAAGCAATTATACAAATCAAAGATGTAAATAAGTGGTTTGGAGATTTTCAAGTTTTAAGTGGAATAAATCTTGAGGTAATGCCTAAAGAAAAAATAGTAGTTTGTGGGCCTTCTGGATCTGGAAAATCTACTTTGATAAGATGCATTAACCGATTAGAGGAACATCAAGAAGGCAATATAATTGTTGATGGTACAGAAATTTCAGAAGATACTAAAAATATTGAGCAGGTTAGAGCTGAAGTTGGAATGGTATTTCAACAATTCAATTTATTCCCACATTTATCTATTTTAGACAATTGCACACTTGCACCTATATGGGTTAAAAAATTGCCAAAGAAAGAAGCAGAAGAATTAGCCCTAAAACACTTAGAGAGAGTACAAATATTAGATCAAGCTCAAAAATTTCCGGGCCAACTTTCTGGAGGACAACAACAACGTGTTGCAATTGCAAGAGCTTTGTGCATGGAGCCAAAAATAATGTTATTTGATGAACCAACATCAGCGCTTGACCCAGAAATGATCAAAGAAGTACTAGATGTTATGGTAAACCTAGCAAACCAAGGTATGACGATGATTGTTGTTACACATGAAATGGGATTTGCTAAAGAAGTAGCAGATAGTATGATTTTTATGGATGAAGGAAAGATTGTAGAAAAAGCTGATACTAAAGAATTTTTTGCCAATCCAAAGAGTGAGAGAACTAAGCTATT
>CABYOP010000056.1 GCA_902520645.1 uncultured Pelagibacteraceae bacterium
AACATGTGGTTCTTAATGCCAAAAATCATGAAAATGAGGCTGAAATTATAGCAAATGCAGGTAAAGAAAAATCTTTAATTATCACAACCAGTATTTCTGGACGTGGTGTTGATATCCAGCTTGGAGGAAAAAAAGGATCTATTCCTGATGAACAGCTCACAATTGACAAAGATAAAATAAAGTCTTTAGGTGGCTTGTTTGTAATTGGCACAGAAAGAATGGAGTCTAGAAGAGTTGATAATCAAGCAAGAGGTAGATCAGGACGACAAGGGGATGAAGGAAGCTCAGTATTCTATGTAAGTTTAGAGGATGACTTAATGAGAATTTTTGGTTCTGAGTCCATGAATAATATGCTTGAAAAGTTAGGGCTTAAAGATGGAGAAAGCATAGATCATCCTTGGATCAATAAAGCATTAGAGAGAGCGCAGCAGAAAGTAGAGGCAAGAAATTTTGATATTAGAAAAACCCTAATAAAATTTGACAATGTACTGAATGATCAAAGACATGTTGTTTTTTCTCAAAGAAAAAACGCAATGAGTAGTGGTGATATTTTTGGTTATTCTGATGAATTTTTAAAAGAGATAATTGAGAACTTAATTAAACTAAAAATTCAAAAACTTTCAAACCCAAAAAGCAACGAATTTAGTAACAGAATTAAGCAAATATTAGGAAAAAGTTTTACAGATGAGGAGTTTGAGAAATTAATCTTGTCTAAAGATGAAGAGCTTAAAGAAAAAATACTTTCAAAATTTAATGAAACAAGGAATGAAAGAATTAAAATTCTTGGAGAAGATTATGCAAAAGATATAGAAAAAAGAATTTTTCTACAATCCATAGATTTAAATTGGAAATCTCATATTCAATATTTAGAACAATTAAGACAAGTTGTTGGTTTAAGATCTTATGGTCAAAGGGATCCTCTAGTTGAATATAAAAAAGAAGCTTTTGATTTATTTTCGAACCTCTTAGAAAAACTAAAATTAGACTATGTTACAATCTTGATGAATCTAAAAGTTGTTACAGAACAAACGCAAAAAGAAGATAATAATACTGAGATTTTGCCTCAAAAAAATCAAACCAAAAAAATGGGAAGAAATGAACCATGTTTTTGTGGCTCAGGTAAAAAATTTAAACACTGTCACGGTGCTTTATAATTTTAAATTAATAAAAAAATCAAACCTAATAAAATAACACTTATCCCAATACCAATTTGTATTTTTTTTGATTTTAAAATATTTTCAAATTTATTTTTTTTGACAGTTAATGAGCTTAAATCTTCTGTTGTACTAATAAATCCATCATTCCTTCCAATCTTTAAAAACTTATTTTTTCTTTCATTTGCTATCTCCTCTGGAGATAAGTCTTTGAAGTAATCTAAATTTTGTGTGATACAAGTTTTTAAGTTTTCAAGCATTGTATCTCTATCTCGATGAGCACCACCCAAAGGCTCAGGAATAATTTCGTCGATAACTTTTAATTTCAATAAGTCTTTTGCTGAGAGTTTCATTGCTTTTGCAGCGTCGAGCATTTTCTTTGGGTCTCTCCAAAGAATAGTTGCACATCCCTCGGGAGATATTACTGAATAAATTGCATTCTCAAACATTATAACTTTATTTGAAGATGCGAGAGCGATTGCTCCTCCAGAACCACCCTCACCAATTATTATTGCAATTGTTGGTACCTTAAGTTCCATGCAACATTCTATTGATTTTGCAATTGCTTCTGCTTGACCTCTTTCCTCTGCGCCAACACCTGGATACGCACCCGGAGTATCTATAAAGGAAATTATTGGAATATTAAATTTGTTTGCCAAATTCATTAATCGAATTGTTTTTCTATATCCCTCAGGTCTCATCATTCCAAAGTTTCTCTCGATTCTACTGTCTAAATCCTCTCCTTTTTCCTGTCCAATAACTAAAACTGAAATTCCTTTAAATTTCGCAAAACCAGTTAAAACTGATTTATCTTCACCATAGTGACGATCACCAGACAATGAAATAAAATCTTCAAATAAATTGTCTATAAAAAATTTAGATTTTGGTCTGTCCTCATGTCTTGCAACCATAGTTGTTTGCCATGGATCTAAATTTGAGTAAATATTTTTTAGTTTTTCATCTAACTCTGCTTGAGTGCTAGATATTTTTTGAGTATCAACTTCTGATAGTCCTTCTTGATTATAAGGATCCTTTAATTTTTCTATCTCATTTTCGAGATTTTTAATTTCATTTTCAAAATTAAGGTAATTTTTCATGATTTAGTTATATCGGATAGTTAAATTATAAAAAAGGCCATAAAATGATGAATTATTTT
>CABYOP010000057.1 GCA_902520645.1 uncultured Pelagibacteraceae bacterium
TAACAGATATATTTAGAGGTTTTGCTCCATTTATCGTAATTCAATTGATTGTACTTGCATGTGTAATGTTTTTCCCTGAAGCAATGACACAAAATTTCCACGAATTTAAACCAAAATAATGATGAAAATTGGTTTTATTGGGACGGGTCTTATGGGCCTACCAATGGCTAAGAATATATTAAAAGCAGGATATAATTTAAAAGCTTTTAACAGATCTAAAAATAAAGCTGCTCCTTTAAAAGATCATGGTGCAGAGATATCAAGTTCTATTAAAGAGGCTGTAAATGACAGTGATTTCATCATAACTATGTTGACAGACGATACTGCCGTTGATGAGATCATGAGCAGCTCTGACTTTTTAGAAAGTTTAAAATCAGAAGCTACAGTAATTGATATGAGCTCAGTAAAACCATCAACAGCTACTAAACACGGAAATAATCTAAAATCAAAAAATATAAATTATCTAGATGCACCTGTATCAGGCGGAACCATTGGTGCAGAGGAAGCATCATTAGCAATTATGGTAGGAGGAGAGCAAGATATTTTCAACAGAGCGAGTGAAATTTTAAAGACAATGGGAAATCCAACATTGGTGGGCCCAGTAGGTAGTGGCCAAGTATCAAAACTTGCAAACCAAATAATTGTAGGCCTAACAATTGGTGCAGTTGCAGAAGCCGTAACGTTATGTGAGAAAGCAGGAGCAGATCCTGTCAAAATGATTAGTGCTTTATCTGGTGGTTGGGCAGATAGTAAAATTTTACAAACTCATGGAAAAAGAATGATTGATAAGGATTTTAGTCCAAAAGGAAAAACTTCTACTCATCTAAAAGATATGAATAATATTTTAGATTGTGCAAACAATTTTAATACTCATTTACCTATTTCAAATTTAGTTAAAGAAATGTATAAAACCTTAGTCGAAAATGGTCATGGAAATAAAGATCACAGTTCGCTTTATATGGAAATTGAAAGGATGAATAAAAAATGAGCAAAAGATTAGAAGGTAAAAAAATTGTGGTCACTGCTGCAGGACAAGGGATTGGTAAAGCAACAGCCATTGCATTTCATAATGAAGGAGCACATGTTACTGCAACAGATTTAAATGATAAAACCTTATCTGATTTAAATAAAGAGTATCCAAAAATAGAAGTACAAAATTTAGATGTAACAAATAATAAAAATATTTTAGAATTTGTAAAAAAGTTAAATAAGGTTGATGTTTTATTTAATGCAGTAGGATTTGTTCATCATGGAACCATTCTTGATTGTGAAGAGGAAGATTGGGATTTTTCTTTTCAAACAAATATTAAATCTATGTATTTTATGTGTAAGTCGATTTTACCTTTAATGATTAAACAAAAAAAAGGAAGTATAATTAATATTGCTTCAGTAGCCTCAAGTATGAAAGGTTTTCCTAATAGATTTGTTTATGGATCTTCAAAAGCAGCTATAATAGGTTTAACGAAATCAATTGCTGCAGATTTTGTTAAACAAAATATTAGGTGTAATGCAATTTTACCTGGAACTGTTTATTCACCTTCTTGGCAAGAAAGAGTTAATCAAAGTCCAGATCCTGTTCAGGCTAAAAAGGATTTTATTGCAAGACAACCAATGGGAAGACTAGGAACTGCAGAAGAGATAGCTGCAGTAGCAGTTTATCTGGCTAGTGATGACTCGACATTTACTACAGGTAGTGCAATTGCTGTTGATGGTGGAATTTCAATATAATTAAATAACAAAAAGGAGAATTATGAAATTATTAAGAGTTGGACAAAAAGGAGCAGAAAAACCTGCAGCTTTAGACAAAGATGGCAAAATTAGAGATATCAGCTCACATGTCGAGGACTTAAATCCTCATCATTTAAAATTTGAAACTATTTCAAAATTACAAAGTGTGGATCTCTCAACACTCCCTGAAATATCAAGCAGTGAGAGGATTGGATCATGTATAACTAAGCCAGGAAAATTTCTTGCGATTGGATTAAATTTTTCTGACCATGCTGCAGAAACTGGTGCAGAAGCTCCATCTGAACCAATAGTGTTTATGAAAGCTACAAGCTGTATAAATGGTCCTAATGATGATATTGAAATTGTCTCAGGATCAAAAAAACTTGACTGGGAAGTTGAATTAGGAATTATTATTGGAAAAGAAACTAAACATATATCTGAAGATCAATCTCAAGATCACATTTTAGGATATTGCTTAGTAAACGATATCAGTGAACGAGAGTGGCAAATAG
>CABYOP010000058.1 GCA_902520645.1 uncultured Pelagibacteraceae bacterium
GAAATTAATAACACCCCATTAATTACTTGAGTGTAATTTAATGAGTAATAAACAATAGAGTTAAATATTGTTATACTACTAATTCCTAAAATTAAAAAAGAACCAATATTTTTAAAAATCTCTGATCTAAAATTTAATATTTCTTTATAAGTCAAAGGTAAAAGTATCAGGCCTGCAAGAAGCCATCTGTAAAAATTTAAAGAAAAAGGTGGAATACCAAATGTGCTAGCAAATTTACCAGCGATAAAGTTGCCAGACCAGAATAAAGTGGTTAAAACTAAAACCAAATATGCAATTGGATTAGAGCTCTCTCTCACTTAACTAAATCTGAGTGAGCTATATGGTTTTAGATCTAGATTAGTATTTTCGTTAGCAATCATACCTGAAACAATCTTCCCAGATATTGGCCCTAAAGTCCATCCCAAATGATGGTGTCCAAAGCAATAATATATATTTTTATGATTTTTAGATGGACCCATAACTGGTAAAAAATCAGGGAGTGTTGGTCTGAAACCTAACCACTCGTCCTCATGTTCAGGTAAATCTCCGAGCATATATTTTGCATTATTAATTAAATTTTTTACTCTTGATTTAGACAAAGGATTATCCAAACCACCAAACTCTACAGTTCCTACTACTCTTAAACCTTGTTCCATTGGTGTTATTCCAAAACCTCGATTGGAAAATATTACTGGTCTACTCAACAAATGATCGCAATTTTTAAAATGTACATGATATCCTCTTTCTGTATCCAACGGTATTTTTTCACCAAATTTGTCAGTTAATATTTTTGAAAATGCACCACATGCAATTACTGCCTTATCAAAAATATAACTTTGAGTTTCGGTTTTAAAAATGGGTTTTTCTTCATCAAAATTAATATCTTTGATATTAACTTTGTAAAATTTGCCTCCTTTTTTCAAAAATAAATCAAACAATTTTAGAAGTATTTTTTTTGGATTGCGAGCGTGTCTAGCATAAGGATAATAAACTCCAGCGTGATAAATAGGTTTTATGTGTGGTTCCAGGTCATGAATTTCTGCTTTGTTAACCAATTGCTGCTTAACACCCAATTCTTCTCTTACATTAATTTCAAGTTCTCTACTTTTTAAATTTTTATCATTCCAAATATATAGAATTCCTTTATTCTCAACTAAGCCTTCTAATTCTATTTCATCAAATAATTCATCGTATGCTGGTAAGGCAAGATCTAAGATTTGATGCATGTTTTTTGCTGTATGCATCATTTTATTAGTTGTTGAATTCATAATAAATTTTAAAAACCACGGGATCATTTTGGGGACATAGTTCCATTTTAATGCTAATGGGCCAGAGGAACTCATAAGCATTGCGGGTACATCTGCTAACACATCTGGTCTATTAATTGGAACTGACGCATAAGGAGAAAAATGTCCTGCATTTCCATAAGATGCTGCTTGAGCACCGGGGTTATCTCTATCAAAAATTGTTACGTCAAAACCTTTTTTTTGTAAAAATAAAGCATTGGAAACGCCTTGTATGCCAGCACCCACTATTCCTATTTTTATATTTTTACTCATCGCTTCTTATACAATTAATCAATTTAAAATTAAGAGTGACAAATTATGCTAGTTTGGAATTAAATATTAAGCAATTGTTTGTTTGCGATTAATTTTGGCACTCAAAACAATACCAAAACCTATCATGGTGGCTAACATTGAAGAACCACCATAAGACATAATGGGCAGAGGTGAACCAACAATTGGAAGTAAACCCAAAACCATTGACAAGTTTACCACGATATAAATAAAAATTGAAAAAGCAAAACCAAAGCAGAATAATTTAGAAAAATTACTTCTTGATAGTGCTCCAATACGAATGATTCTAAATATAATTATTGTGTAAAGAATTAAAAGACCGACAGATCCTATAAAGCCAAATTCCTCTGAAAATAAAGTAAAAATAAAGTCAGTGTGTTTTTCTGGTAAAAAATCTAAATAACTTTGTGTACCTTTTAAAAATCCCTTACCCTCTAACCCACCTGATCCTATAGCAATTTTGGATTGAATAATTTGATAACCTGCTCCTAAAGGATCTCTGTCTGGATCCAAAAATGTTAATATTCTTAATTTTTGATAAGGTTTCAAAAAAGATATAATAAAAGGAAGAGATATTAAAAAAGTTATGAATGAATAGACAAAGTATTTTACTTTTACTCCTCCTAACCACAAAACAATTAA
>CABYOP010000059.1 GCA_902520645.1 uncultured Pelagibacteraceae bacterium
TATTCTTACTGTTTAAAATACCAGTTCTTAATAATTCTGCAATGATTGCATTTACACCAAATAAATAAGAAAAATTTATTTCTTCTGCAACACCTTCAAGAGTTGAATAAAAAGGGTTAAAGTTAAATTTTCCATTATATAAAAATTTTTTCTTATCTAAATCATTATAATAATTAAATTCAAAAAAATTTTTTTTTGCTTTATAATTTATGAAGTTTTTATTTTTTTTATGATGAATAGTTGTAGAGCCTGACTTAACCTCATCTCCATAATAATGTATATTTTCAATTTTTAGTCCAACTGAACCTAAATTTAATTTTGTATTTAATTTTTTTTCATCTTTTTGGTTTATTATCTTCAGAGAAAAAGGAGTGTTAAATATTTCATTCTCTGAATAGAAAATATTTTTAAATTCATTTGGATCATAATAATATTTCAAATTTTTAATTTTGTTAATAAATAAAACCTCGTTTTCTTTGTTTCTAAAAAAAATATTACTTTTTTTAATCTTTAAATTAATATTTAAAAAATTATTATTTAAAATCTTTACAAAAAAATTGTAGTTTGTATTATTAAGTTCAAAATTAGTATTCTCTAAAATCACTTCATTAATATCGATATTTTTTATAGAAAATAAATTATCTATGGAAACATAAATTTTTATTTCATTAATCTCTGCAATATTTTTTTCGTTTTCAATTATAGAAGCCTCTCTAGTTACAAAATGTGGTCTTGGAAAAAAATTATATTTTAAATTTTTAGTGAAAGTAAAGTCCAAGTTGAGTTTACTGAATAATTCTTTTTTTAATTCCCTTGAAATATCAACTTGCTTATAAAATGTGGGAACTAAAATGTAAGAAACAAATAAAACAATAACTGCGACAAAAGTAAGGATAATTTTATTATTGCTAGCTAAAATTTTAAAATTATCAAATTTTAACTTGTTTAAATTTCGCTCTAATAGACTATTAATTGATCTATTAATGCTTTTTAAATTTTTAACAAATGGGTTTAGCTTGGTCATTTTGATCAAGAAATCTTATAAAGTATTATTTTAAATGATAAACAAAGATTATTTAGAAAATCTAAATGAACCTCAAAAAGAGGCTGTATTACACCTAGATGGACCACTTTTAATTGTTGCTGGTGCTGGTTCAGGAAAAACTAAAGTTTTAACCTCTAGAATTGCTAATATTATTAAAGAAAAGAAGGCATTCCCTAATCAAATTTTAGCAGTAACTTTTACAAACAAAGCGGCAAAAGAAATGCAAAATAGAGTTAGTAATATTTTAGGATCTGCTGCAACTGGACTTTCCTGGCTTGGAACATTTCACTCCATTTGTGCAAAGTTACTTAGAAAACATGCTTCTGCTGCAAACCTAAATTCAAATTTTACAATAATAGATACAGACGATCAAATAAGACTTATTAAAAATATTTGTAAAGCTGAAAATGTAGATATTAAACAATTATCACCAAGATTTATATTGGCAATTATAGATCGTTGGAAAAACAAAGGATATTATCCATCGGAGGTAATTATTAACAAAAAAGATATTTATGAAAAAACTATATTGCCATTATACAAAATATATCAACAAAAATTAACTGATTTAAATTCGTGTGATTTTGGTGATCTCATTCTACATACAGTAAAAATTTTAGAGAACTATTCTGATATAAGAGAAATATATTCAAAAAACTTTAAATATATTCTTGTTGATGAGTATCAAGATACAAATTTTATTCAAAGTAGATGGCTTAATCTTTTGTCAGAAAAAAATAAAAATATATGTTGCGTAGGAGATGATGATCAATCTATTTACAGTTGGCGAGGAGCTGAAATTAAAAACTTCCTTGAATTCGATCAAGTTTATAAAAACACAAAGGTCATAAGGCTTGAACAAAATTATAGGTCATCTCAAAATATCTTATCTGTTGCGTCTAATCTTATAGCTAATAATCAAAATCGAGTTGGCAAGACATTAACAACAACAATGGAAGAAGGAGATTTAGTAAAATTAAACTGTTTTAAAAACGGTAAAGATGAAGCTATTGGAGTTTCAGATGAGATAGAAAAAAACATTAAGAAAAAATTTTCATATAATAATATTGCAATTCTTGTAAGGG
>CABYOP010000060.1 GCA_902520645.1 uncultured Pelagibacteraceae bacterium
TCGATTTCATTTTTAGTCTGATTTAATTCAACAAATTTTTTAAGAGTTTCAGTAGAATAACAATAGATGCCAATGTGATGATAAATGTTGTCTAATTTTTTAGATATCCGTGAAAATGCTTCTGCTTCAGAAAAAGAGTTTTCTTGAAGAGTAGATTCTGTTTGAACTTTGACAATATTTTCATTTTGAAAATCTTTTTCATTTTCGATTTTTGCAGCAAGTGTCCCTATTTTTGATTGGTAGTTAATCATTTTGTCTTTTAAACTTACTATATCTTCTATATTAATTGCTGGCTCGTCTCCTTGTAAGTTCATTATTAAGTCAACATCATTTAAATTCATTTTTTTGAAAGCTTCATATATTCTGTCTGTACCAGTTTTGTGGTTATTGCTAGTTAAAATGGCTCTACCTCCATTCATAGTCACATCTTCAACTATTTCTGTATTTTCTGTAGCTACTACTACATCTCCAATATCAGCATCTTGAGCTCTTTTAAAAACATGTGAAATTATTGATTTATTATTAATCTTTAACAAAGGTTTCCCAGGTAATCTGGTTGCTCCTAGTCTTGATGGTATAATGATCAAAGTTTTCATAAATACTTAATTAATTATAGCTATTAAATACCAATAGAGGCAAATTTATACAGATAATTTTGATAATTTTTTAATTTATCGTGATATATGTTCAAAATTATTTAATAAAAAATGGATTCTTTCGAAATTAATAAAATAGTTGCTGCAGTTTTAATGGTTGCACTTTTAGTAATAGGTATTGGAAAATTATCAGATGTTATTTTTCATGTAGAAAAACCAGAAACTCCAGGTTACGCAGTAGATGTAGAAGAAGCAACAACTGTTTCATCCTCTACAAAAGCAAGTGTAGAAGAGAAAATCGATATTAATGCATTAATGGCTATGGGCGATCTAACTCATGGAGAGAAAGTTTTTAAGAAATGTGCTGCATGTCACTCTATTGTTAAAGGTGGAAAAAATAATATTGGTCCTGCTTTGTATAATGTTGTTGGAAGAAAAATTGGCATAGTTGAAGACTACAAATATTCCAAGGCTTTAGCATCTTATGATAAAGAATGGACACTCGAAGAGCTTAACGGTTATTTAATCAAACCTGCTAAATGGATCAAAGGAACAAAGATGGCTTTTGCTGGATTGAGAAAAGAAAAAGATAGAGCTTCTGTAATTAAATATTTAAACCAAAACTCAGATAATCCTTTATCATTACCTTAATTTTCCAAAACAGTATAATAAAATACTTTTTTGAACATGAACTCTATTAAGAGCTTGTTGCCAAACATGGGATTTTTTTCCTAAAAAAATATCATCAGTAACTTCATTTCCTCTTGGAAGACAATGTAAGAAAATACAATCCTTTTTCGCATAACTCATAAGTTTTTTGTCAATTTTAAATTTTTTAAATTCAGCTATTTTTTTCTTCTTATTAACTTTATCATTTAAAGAAATAACTTTATCTGAAAAAATTACATCTGCGCTTAAAGCTGCTTTTTTTGGATCATTGTAAACAAAAATTTTCTTTTTATTTTTTTTAACCCAGTTTCTTACTTTTACGCCAGGTTCAAATTTTCTTGGACAGCCTATACTCAATTTAAATGAAAATTTAACTGATGCTGCAATTAGACTGTCTAATACATTATTAGAATCTCCAATCCAGCAAATATTCAGTTTTGAAATTGGTTTTTTCTTTATTTCTTCAACTGTAAATACATCCGATAAAACCTGAGTCGGATGTGATGATGGACTAAGACCGTTTATTACTGGGATTGAAAGATATTTTTTAAAATTTTCAACCTTTTTATCGTTATCAGTTCTCAGCATAAATCCATCCCCGTATGTTGAGAGAATTTTTGCAGTATCTGCAATGCTTTCGCCACCCTGGCCAAGATGAAGCTCGTTTGATCTTAGAGTTAAAGTGCCTCCTCCAAGTTGTTTAATTGCTAGATAAAAGCTCAATCTAGTTCTTAAACTTGACTTTTCAAACATTTGAATAAGCAACTTTCCTTTCAAAGGAGAACCTTTATCAACTTCAAGTGTACTTAGTTTATTTCTTAATTTTTTTCTTCTCTTTGCATCTAATATTATTTTTTTA
>CABYOP010000061.1 GCA_902520645.1 uncultured Pelagibacteraceae bacterium
GAAAACTTAAAGGCTTAGGAATTAAAGAATTTAATTAATGAACATAATTATTTGTGGCGCTGGAAGAGTGGGGTTCACTATTGCTAAACAATTAAGTGAACAAGGTCATTCGATAACTGTAATTGATACATCTAGTGAAGATATCCAAAAAATAGACGATGCTTTAGATGTAAAAGCAATTGTCGGTAAGGCAACCTATCCAACTATACTTGAAAAAGCGAATGCAGCTGAAACAGACATGATTATTGCTGTTACGAGAAACGATGAAATTAATATGGTTATATGTCAAATAGCTTTCTCCATATTTAATATTCCAAAAAAAATTGCAAGAATAAGATCCCAGGATTATTTAAATCCCAAGTTTACAACAGTTTATAATAAAGAAAATTTACCGATAGATGTAATTATTTCACCTGAACTTGAAATTGCTAAATCAATTCAAAGAAAGCTTGAGGCTCCAGGAGCACTAGATAGCGTTCCTTTTGCAGATAATAAAATACGATTGTTAGAAATTCTTATTAATGATGGTTGTAGCTTGATTAATATAAAGCTTAAAGATCTAACAAAAAAATATCCTAATTTAGATGCAAATGTAATTGGAATTATTAGAGACGATAAATTTTTAATTCCAAAAAAAGAAGATGAAATTAAAAAAAATGATAAAATTTATGTAATTATTAATTCTTCCCAAACAGCTGAAACTTTAGAAGCTTTTGGTCATACTGAAAAAGTATCTAAAAAAATTCTTATTGTTGGCGGTGGTAACATCGGTTTTAATCTTGCAAAGAATGTTGAGGAAACATTAGATGCTGCAAGAGTTAAAATTGTTGAAAAAGATAAAGAACGAGCTGAATTTCTCGCATCAGAATTAAACAATACAATAGTGATTAATGGCAACGGTTTAGATGAGGAAGTCTTAGCTGAAGCAAATTTAGAAGAAGCTGAAACTGTCCTTGCTTTAACCAATGATGATGAGGATAACTTGATGGTTAGTGTTCTTGTTGAAAAATTTGCTAAAGATCAAAAAGAAATTGAAGATAAAAGAACGATGGCATTAGTTAATAAACCTAATTATTCTTTATTACAAAATTCACTTAAAATTGATGATTTAATAGATCCAAGAATGAATACTGTTTCTAGTATATTAAAGCATGTTCATAAAGGTACCATAGAAACAGCTTACACAATTATGAATGGTGAGTATGAAGTAATTGAGGCTGAAATTATTGAGACATCAGAATTAATTAATAAAGAGTTAAAGAATGCAAATTTACCTGAAGAGGTTAGAATTGGTGCAGTTTTAAGAGGCGATAAGATAATAATTCCCCGTTCTGATTTTGTTTTTTTAAAAGAAGATAAAGTTGTGTTTTTGGCAAATAAAGACTCTATTTCAGTTGTAGAAAATATTTTTAGAATTAGTTCAATCTAATTAGATGTCATTATTCAGAGTTAAATATTTAAGTTTTTTTTTTATACTTGTCTCTATATTTTCTTTTTTTAATATAATTTATTCTTATTATTTTAACTTATATCTCAACCTAAACACTTATTACGTAAGCTTAATAATTTCAGGACTAATAGGAATTCTTTTTTATTATTTAAAATCAAGTTTAAAAAAACCATCAATTTTTGAAAAGATTTTAACAGTATTACTTGGTTATATATTAATACCTTTGGTATTATGTATTCCGTTTTATCTAAGTATTTATAATTTAACTTTTTTAAACTCAATTTTTGAGTCGGTATCAGGATTTACTTCAACTGGTTTTACTATTTTTGACAATATCAAACATATCGATCAAGGGTTAATATTATGGAGATCTTCAATTCAATGGATTGGTGGATTATACTTCTTATTTTCGATAATTTTTCTTATTGATATTTACGATGAGAGTTTAAAAAAATCATTAACAAATTTTTTATCCTTTAATAGCTCTGAAATTTTAAAACAAACTATTAAAATTTTTCTTTTATATTCCAGCTTAACCGTTTTTATTTTTATTGTTTTAAATATATTTGGTATCAGAATATTTAACTCTCTTAATCTTGCAATGTCAGCTATTTCCTCTGGAGGTTTT
>CABYOP010000062.1 GCA_902520645.1 uncultured Pelagibacteraceae bacterium
AGATCTACTTGTCTATTTGCTTCGTATTCAATTGCCATTTGCATAAATTTTATTGAATTTACATTTTTGATTTCACATCTTGTTCCAAATTCTTTGGTGCCTTTTCTTCTTACAGAAACATTTACATCAGCTCTTAGTGAACCTTCTTGCATGTTTCCATCACAAGTTCCTAGATATCTCATTATTGATCTTAATTTTTTTACGTAAGCGTTTACTTCATCAGGGGATCTTAAATCTGGTTTACTAACAATTTCCATCAAGGCAACACCTGATCTATTTAGATCTACAAATGTATTTTTTGGATCCAAATCATGTATACTTTTACCTGCGTCTTGCTCTAAGTGTAATCTTTCAATACCAACCTCTTTTTGACCATCTGGCATATCTAATATAACTTTACCTTCACCAACAATTGGATCTTTAAATTGTGATATTTGATATCCTTGTGGAAGATCTGCGTAAAAATAATTTTTTCTATCAAAAACAGAACGTTTATTAATTTTAGCTTTAAGTCCTATACCGGTTTTTATTGCTTGTTTTACACAAAATTCATTTATTACTGGTAGCATGCCTGGAAAAGCTGCATCTACTAAACTTACTTGAGTATTAGGTTCTGCACCAAATTTTGTGGATGATGTTGAAAATAACTTTGATTCTGAGGTAACTTGCGCGTGTACCTCTAAGCCAATTACAACCTCATACTGATTATCTTTTCTATTGATTAGATACTCTGATTTATCCTTACTCATTTAATCCACCAATCAGTAATTTTATTTTTAAAATTTATCTTTTCTTCCATTGCATAAGCAATATTTAATATGTTTTGCTCATCAAATGCTTTACCAATTATTTGTAATCCTAAAGGATAACCCTTTGCATCATGACCAGCTGGTATAGAAATTCCAGGTAAACCTGCTAAATTTACTGGAACTGTAAAAATATCGTTCAAATACATCGAAACAGGATCATTTGTTTTTTCACCAATTTTAAATGCTGAACTTGGAGTTGATGGAGTTAATATAGCATCTACCTTCTTGTAAGCTTCATCAAAATCATTTTTAATAAGCTTTCTTACTTTTTGAGCCTTAAGATAATATGCATCGTAATATCCTGATGATAGAACATAAGTCCCTATCATTATTCTTCTTTGAACTTCTGCTCCAAAACCTTCAGATCTAGTTTTCTCATACATATCTATCAAATTTTCTCCATCAGCTCTAAATCCATATTTAACACCATCATATCGCGCAAGATTAGATGAAGCTTCAGCAGGTGCTACAATATAATAAGTGGGTAAAGCATAATTAGTGTGAGGAAGTGAAATATCTATAATTTCTGCACCACAATCTTTTACATAATCAATACCTTTCTTCCAAAGATCTTCTATTTCTTTAGGCATGCCATCTACTCTATATTCTTTAGGAATACCTATTTTTTTACCTTTGATATTATTGGTTAATTCTTTGGTGTAGTTGTTTCTTTTAAAATCAATAGAAGTAGAATCTTTTTCATCATAAGAACTAATAACCTCGTGTAATAATGCACAATCTTTAACGTTTTGAGCCATTGGTCCAGCTTGATCTAATGAAGACGCAAATGCTACAATTCCATATCTTGAACAACTTCCGTAGGTTGGCTTTAAGCCTACAGTCCCTGTAAAAGATGCTGGTTGCCTAATTGAACCACCAGTGTCTGTACCTATAGTGATTGGTGTTAATTGTGCAGCAACAGCTGATGATGAACCACCTGAGGATCCACCAGGAACTAAATCTTTATCAATTGGATTTTGTACATTTCCAAAAAAACTTGTTTCATTTGATGATCCCATAGCAAACTCATCACAATTTAATTTACCAAGTAATATAGCTCCTTCATTCCAAATATTTTGGGTAACTGTAGACTCGTATGTAGGAATAAAGTTATTCAAAATTTTACTACCTGCTGTAGTTTTAATATTTTTGGTACAAAATAAATCTTTAACAGCCATTGGTATACCAGGTAATTTTAGATCTAAATTAGGGTTTTCATCAAATCTTTTAGCTTTATCAATTGCAGCTGAAAAA
>CABYOP010000063.1 GCA_902520645.1 uncultured Pelagibacteraceae bacterium
AGGAAAAATATTTCCTTTGCCGATTTTTTTAAGTGTTGAAAAAAATATAGCCTTAAATCTTAAGTTAAATCAAACTTATAACCTTTCTTATAGAAATCAAAATATTGGAAAATTAAAAGTTGAAGATACATATCGAGTAAACAAAATTAAAGCATGCAAAAAAATTTTTAAAACATCTAGTCTAAAACATCCAGGTGTAAGAAAATTTATGGATACAAAAGAATTTTTTATTGGAGGAACAATAAAACATTTAAATAATAGTATAGAAAAAGAAAAATATAAATATTTAAAACCATCAAGTGTAAAAAAGATTATAAAAAAAAACAAATGGAAATCTGTAGCAGGTTTTCAAACTCGTAATATTCCTCATCGTGCTCATGAACAGCTTCTTAGAACTAGTCTTGAGTGTTCTGAAGGTTTATTTATTCAGCCGTTACTGGGAAATAAAAAAAAAAATGATTTTACTAACGAGGCTGTTTTTAAAACATATAAATTTTTGATAAAGAATTATTTTCCAAAAAATAAGATTCTTTTAGGACCTTTATATGCATCTATGTGGTATGCAGGACCAAGAGAGGCAGTTTTTCATGCAATCATTCGTAAAAATTATGGATGCAACAATTTTATAGTTGGCAGAGATCATGCGGGTGTTGGAAGTTTTTATAAAAAATACGATGCACAAAATATTTTTAAACTTTTCAAAAAAAATTTAAATATAAATATTTTAAAGTTTGCAGGTCCTTTTTTCTGCAAAAAATGCGATTCTGTTGTTACCGAAAATTCTTGCAAACATTTCAAAAAAAATAAAAAGTTAATTATTGAAATATCTGGAAGTGAGGTAAGAAGAAAACTTTTAAAAAATATGAAAATTTCTCATAAAATCATAAGACCAGAAATAGTCTCTATTCTTCAAAAAATTCAAAATATTTTTATAAATAAATAATGATTAATTGAGATTATTAATAATAGTCGTTAAAAATCACAATAATAAATACTTTTTTAATAAGTTTAATTGTCTCAATGGTATTTAAAACAATTTAATTTTCATTGTATTTGTTAATCTGTAAGCATGAAAAAACCTAGGTATCCTTACAGAATTGGAATAATATTTCTTCTGTTGACAGTTCCACCGATTGGAGCGACACAACTTGGCTGGTATCTTCATGATCAACAAACAGGGTTTGATTATGGAATGATTGTAGGTACTGTATCAGTTATTTATGCAGCTTATTTGATGTACGAAAAAAAATGGAGAGAGGAAGATGACGACTAGCATATGGAAAAAATAATTTTTTTTGGATTAGTAATCCCTATAATGGGTTATGTTTTATATTTAGGTGGCATGGCAATTATGAATGGATTTAATGCTAAAGAAGCCAATAGAGCTGAAAAAGAGGAAGCTGAAGAAGAAACCAAAACAACCATATCAAGTGATAGTGGTTCACTAAGTGATGAATTAGCAAAATTAAACAGTTTGCGTGAAAGTGGAGTCCTTACTCGAGAAGAGTTTGAGAAAGCAAAAAGTAAATTACTAAACACTTAAGATGTTAAGAATTATTCCCAATAAAAATAATATTGGGGCTGAGATTGATATTGACCTTCAAAAATTATCAAAGGAAAATTTTAAAATCATTACTAATGCTTTAAATAAATATGGAATGATTTTTTTTAGAAGGCAAAACCTTTCTTCCAAACTTTATGTAGAGTTTGCTAAAAATTTTGGAAAACTTGCAGACTATCCAAGATTAAAAGGACTTAATAAAAAATATCCTCAGATAACTGTTGTTCAAAGAAAGGCAAGTGATAAAGGCCCAAGTTTTGGGGAGCAGTTTCATACAGACTCTATTTACACAAAAAAACCACCAAGATTTACTATGTTGTTGTCAAAATTAGTTCCCAAAAAAGGAAAAGCAAATACAGAATTTTGTTCGCAGTATTATGCCTTTAAAGATTTAACAAAATCTATGAAACGAAAGTTATCAAGTTTAAAAGGTGTTTATTCATCAGAAGGACCAATTTCAATTACTACAAAAGAGAGAGTTAAGGAGAAGGG